>JBBIVB010000015.1:0-21132 GCA_037439965.1 Candidatus Veblenbacteria bacterium
TATTCAAGATTATTTGGATAATTCAGTGATGTCTAAACGTGTCCCAGGCGTTGGGGGATCAGGTAAAATTTGTCGTCTAATTGCTCTCTTGCCGCGCATACTACTTTAATTTCTTAACACCATAAAGCGAACGACTCTTTTTTCTATTCTCTACACCAACCGTATCATAAACACCGCGCACAATATGATAGCGGACACCCGGCAAATCCTTAACCCTACCGCCACGCACTAAAACTATAGAATGTTCTTGTAAATTATGGCCAATACCAGGAATATAAGCTGTGACTTCCATACCATTAGATAATCTAACCCTGGCTATTTTGCGCAAAGCCGAGTTTGGTTTTTTGGGGGTAGTGGTAGTTACTTTTAAGCATACTCCTCGCTTAAAAGGATTACCTTTAGCTAAATCGTGACGATATCTTTTAAGTGTATTTAAAACCGGCACCAAAGCAGGGGTTTTAGACTTACGCTTTTGGCTAGTTCTGCCCTTTTTAATTAATTGATTAATAGTAGGCATTTTCTAAATTATGAGTAAAATAAAAAAAGTCGTGTGCAACTCTTGGGTTAGTATAACAGAATAACAAAACCACGTCAAGAATCGGTATTTTTATACCTGATCTTATACAAACTTTTACTTAATAAGACTAATCAAACTCGCCAATGCCTATTTTTCTTATATCCTGATTAGTAATACCTAAAGAACGAAAACGCATAATCTGAAAAGCAACTTCGCCATTGATTAAATAGTAGCGTTTACCATTAGATGGATCTACATACCAGACTTCGCTATGAAATTGTACTTGCAAGAGAATATGGAACTGATACGACTGATTAATTTTTGATCTACCGAACTTAATATATTGCTTCTCTTGTTGAATAAAATTAAGAATACTAGCTTGGGTAGTGTTGCTTAAGACAGGAGTAGATATTGTCTGAACTTCAGTGGTAAAAATAAACTGTGCTACTATGTTGCCAAAACCTATAATAGCAGTGGATGATAAACCGCTGCTACTTCCGCCACCACTTCCAGCACTGATGCTTTGACTAGTCTCGATAGTATTTTGCATATTTACTAAAACAACTGTTGAAGTAGTTTGATTACCCGCCGCATCTCTAGCTACCGAAGTTAAAATATGGGTGCCATTACTGGTATTTAAAGTATTCCAATTAACACTAAAGACACTGGCGGTGTCTTCCTCTCCTAAATTTGTTGTACTATCAAGTTTAAACTGCACTCCAACTACTCCTACATTATTTGATGCCGAAGCGATAATAACAACATTGCTACCTTCTACTGAATTATTAGCTAACGAGGTGGCTATAATTACAGTTGGTGGTATGGTATCTATGGGAATATTTTGATTATGCGCCCAATATGCTTTTAAAACATTCAGACGGTTATTATCGCATAATTCACAATTCATACCTGTAATAGCGGGATTACAAATTTACAGTTGTGTTCCAAATCCCGATATAAAAACTCATGATAAACATAATAGGTTGAACTGAATCTAAATTCGTCAAATGAATTGGTTACATCACTTAACCGGGTTGCAGCACCAGATGATCTGCACATACAGAAAACTCTCCAATGTATATCTTTACGTTATTATGAGTTATAGCCTAATCACTAACCTTAAATTGTGATGGTAGAGCTAATCACTGTTTGACTATTAGTAGGTGAAGTAATGGCAATGTTGGGAATAATAGTATCGTTCACCCCATTAGCTATGGTAATTTGTACGGCATGAGAATTAATGTTTCTAAGCAGATCTCTAGCTGTAACAGAATAGTATATATACCACTGGGTCTATATGTAGAAACAAACACTATTAAATAAGATGCAGTTGAATCGGTAAAACACAAACTACCATCAATATAAAAATCTACGCCAGCTACGCCAACATTATCATAGCAGTAACCTCAATATTATAAGTACCATTGGTTATAGCTCCGTCAGCAGGCAAGTTATGGCTACCGCGGGCGGGATAGTTATCAGCAACTTGAGCTTGGGCAATTAAATAAGAATGTAAAAATCATTGATAAATAAGAGCGGTAATTAAAGCTACAACTAAAACATAAAAACTAGCAACATATAAAAAAATACCCCACCCCAATAGTAATTACCTACTTTAAAGTTAAAAATTTTCATTTAAATTAATTTAAATTAAATTTAAATAGTAATAGATATTAAAAAATATCCATATATATAACATAAAAAAATAATAAAGTCAAGAATCAAATAAACATTTATTAATTATCTAATTCTTTCCTTTAAAAGATTTTTTAACACGAGCTAAAACCGCCTCAAAATCGTCACCAACTGCTATTTTATTTTTTCTCTCCTCGCCGCATTTTATGCAACGATGAATAATTCTATAATCCTGCCCTTTTTGTTCTACACCAATAGGTTACATTAAACCACCACAAGATTCTGCCCGGTCGCCTGGATTAATATCTACGTGCCTAGACCAAAGACACTTAGGACAATGATTGGTGTAACCTGTGCCTAAAACATTAGCGCCACAGTTAGCACAGGTAAAATTTCTAACTTACGAGTAAATTTACGCGACACGGTATTAACTCACTCCGGTAATTAAAGTAAATAAACCATTAATAGCCCAGCCTAAAATCCCGGTAAATAAAACTATGGCTAATAATATCAATAGTAAAATTGTGCTATTTTGTTCGGCCCAAATTTTCCATCGTAAATATTTATCAGGCAGTAAAATAAATAAAACTTTAGAACCATCTAAAGGAGGTACGGGAATAATATTGAAAACCGCCAATAATAAATTTAATTGCACAATAATAGCTAATGCAATAAAAGAATTAATTGGTAGATTAGGCACAAAACGAATAATCAAACCAAATACTACTGCCATTAAAATATTTACTACGATACCAGCAATAGAAACTTTTAAAATTCCCCAACGCTGGTCACGTAAATTATAAGGATTAAATGGCACTGGCTTGGCATAAGCAAACATAAAAGTGCCATTGGAGGCGAAATATAAAAATAATGGCAATAAAATAGAACCCCATAAATCAAGATGAGCTAGTGGGTTAGTAGTTAATCTACCTGCTAATCGAGGGGTAGGATCGCCTAATTTATCCGCTACCAAACCGTGAGCATATTCATGCAACACGGCTGATAAAATAAGCACCCCTATAGAATATATTTGAATGGCTAAAACGCTAGGCATTTGCTAAAAATTATTTTTCTGCTAAACTTTAAATCTAGGAACTAAGAACTAACTATTAGGAACTTAACTATATTATGGCACGAATTTGTGAAAAATGTCACAGGGGCTATATGCCAGCTGTTTCTCGTAGTCACTCTAATATTGCCACCCTAAGGCGGCAACACGTAAACTTGCAATATAAAAAGATTAACGGTAAAAGAATGCGGCTATGCGCTCGCTGTATTAAAACTCTAGTTAAAACAGCCAAAAAAACAAAATAGTTAGCGAATATTACTTTTTGTTATAACTAAATTATAAATTTAGTTATTTTTTTATTTATTCCGACCAAAATTATTACCTTACATTCCTGGTGGAGTAGCCGCTAAAAAAATCTTCTCTTTAATCTGGCCGGGTTTTCTATCAGCGAGGATTATATATTTACCAGTAAACAATTGCGGCCACAAAGTTAACAACCACCGGCGGAAAAACGGCGGGGTTAATCTCCTAGGAATAATGCCGCCTGCCATAAAATTAAACTGTACCACTTTTGGATAAAATCCATTTTGTTGTAATAATTTCTCCAACTCTTTAAAAAGCAAAAAACGAAGATGTCCATAAGACCAGGCTTGTAAAGTTGCATACCGGCGATGTGCCCAATGGATAATTCCATGCCCCGCTAGCATACTTAATCTGTTCCTTAAATCAAAGTGATTGGGATAAGAAATAATTAATTGCCCTTCCTTCTTCAACACCCTACCAATCTCTTGTAAAACTTGCGACTGATCAACTAAATGTTCTAAAGTATCAAGCAACATTACTACATCAAACGATTCCTTTGCAAAAGGTAGGGGCTTTTCCAAATCTGCTTGTAAAATATGAAGACCGTTTTGAAAAGCTTGCTGTAAACCGATTTTATTAACATCAATACCCCATACCTCATGTCCTTTTTGTACCAACTCTTTTCCTAATCGTCCATCACCACAACCTAAATCCAATATCTCTAAAAGGTGTTTTATTAAAATTAAAAATTCTTTTAATCTTTTCTAAAGTAGAAAGATAATCAAAACAAACGGTATTATGATAATAATCGGCTGTTTGACTCATATAACTAAAATAAAAAATTAACCAACCTCTCGCCTACCACCTTGTTTATCATATTCATACAACTTACCAGACTCTTCATCTAAAGTTTTCTGGTGTGAACCATCACAAAAAGGCTGGCTCTGAGATAATCCACACATACAAATCCAGGCTGATTTATCTTGTGGCTTTATTTCTTTTGGCCCCTGGGCCTCTTTTTTTACTAAACGTGACATATAGTTATAAATTAATCTTATAAAAAAACAATGCTGATGGCAAATAAAAAGTCATCCTAAATTTAGGATGACTTTTTATTTTCTTATTAAATTAATTATTATATTTTAACTAATTGTAAATTGTGAATTAATCACCAAAACAGCAAACATTAATATTAAAACTTCCATAACGCTCCAACACCATAAAGTGCTTTTGCTAATTTCCCATTGTTGATTATTTATTTGCGAAAGAATAATGTACACAACTCCACTAATAATTATAAAAAATAATATTTCCAATACTGTAGCTAGCCACCAAATGGAATTAAAAATAACCATCAGACAACTTACCCAATTGAGTATAAGAAAGTTTATTAAAAACATCTCGCTAATGATTTTTCCTTTTTTTCGTCTTTTAAATCCCGCCACCAGACAAGCAACCAAAGTAAAAAAATATAAACCCGCTAGAGCATAACTTTTTGACTGTATTCCCCATATTACAAATATATAAACTACCAAAGAACTTAACACTGCCGTCGCCACAGTTAATAAATACTTCTTCAAACCCGGTTCTTCAATATTTAAATTATTAGTAGACACCTTAACTCTCCTTTTAAAAAATTTCAAAAAACAATATTTGTTTAATTCCAACTTAATACTAAATGAAATTTTTGTCAAATAAAAAATTTACAGCTTAATAGCTATCTGAATAAGATAATAATTTTAGAAATAAATTGCGACCAATATAAACATTGCGAATTTTGCGGACAGTTTGTTTATCTGCCCCGTAGTGAAACTAATATTTCTACTATCAGGACACTTATACCCGGTAGTGATTTCGGGGTGGGGAGAATCGAACTCCCGCTACATGCACCCCATGCACGCGTACTACCACTATACGACACCCCGCTAATGCGTGACCCGAGATTTATACTACTTTGGCCATGCATATGTACTACCAGTCTGCCCTGCCAAAGCCTTGGCGAAAGTGGGTATACTATACCCCAGCTATTAGCTTATGGCTTATAGCAAATAGATAATAACAACAATTATAACATTAAACTATTTTCTGCAACTTAAAAAGCCCTATCCAAGGCTTGATACAATTGGAATTCCTGTTTTCCAAACGGGCCATAGTGATTTCTGTGTATTAGCAGGGAGTTATTTTAACTCTCTTTCTAACCATCAAAGAAAACTATTGCGGCCGCTGGCGATTCCCATGACAATCCCACGAGATAGTCATAGCAGAAAAGCCATTGCATCAAGATTGTAGAGTTCAATATATATCAAGTTGGCTTGGAATAGAGCTATTATTATTATAACTCCAACAATGACTCAAAGTCAATAAAAAAAGAAAAAACATTTTAGCTAATTTAAGCTAAATACTAAAAAATAAAACTTATCTTCTGTAAAGTAGTAAAAAAATAAAAGGACTGTTTAGTTTAACAGTCCTTTTAGAATTTCTTATATTTGTTTTTAAATCCAAAAGTTAGAAGAATTAGATGCCAATCCTTTAATATCCTGCTCAGTCACCACCAAGCTATCGCCGCATTTTTTGCAAACCACTACAATTCCAATAACAGAATTAAGACAAGAAACGTATAGAGTATCCTCATCAATACTTCCCCTTTTTAATTGATTCGCATCAGTAACCGTTTTTCTTTGACAGCACGGACAAAAAATACTTAATTCGCCAGTATGTCGACGTTCTATAATAATTCCTCTATTGCTTTTAGCTACCCAACTAAGTGATTCTGAATTAACAGGATTTATTTCTCCTAATCCCTTCTTTAATTGCATAGTCTATTTAACTCCTTACAAACATGTGAGATTAACAATTTATGATTAATTATTTATTACTAGAAAATGGATTTCAATCAGCAAAGGCAGCAAAGTCTGTCCAATATTCTTCTTTCAGATTTTCTTCTACTACTAACAAACGATGCGCCGGATTGCAACATTTACAAAATTTATCATACCGAAAATAATAGGCGGAATATTCTTTTTTACTATTTGGACAATAATAATGAATAATTAAACTCATAATCATCTCCTTTGAATTATTTGATCAATTAGTTGTTCATTAATGGGACTATGGTCTCGCAAACTGGCAATTTTGCAAGGAACTTGCAGATCAAAATAATTCTGCTGTGAAGCGCGGCAATATGGACAAACCAACTCTTCTGATGGTAAAGATTTTCCACAGTTAGCACAGTTTTTCTCACTATTATTTTTCATGGCTTTTCTCCTTATAATTAATGTTTTGGGTTATTATTATTATTTATTAGTTGTTAAAAAACTTTATTGGTTTTATAGAAAACCACCGCTCTTAGTATCTAGAGCGGTGGTTTGAATTTTATTATCTTATAATTTACACTCTAAAACCTCAAACTAACCGCTCTTTTGTGCTAATAATGCTAATCAAAATCAAAACAAGGATGGATACCTTATTTAAATAGAGCGATTTGTTGATAAAACTAAACATATTAAGGTTATAAAGATATCTTAACATATTAAAAAACCTTGTCAAATATAAAAGAAAGGTGAGGATTAAAAAACCATCACCTTTTAAATAGAAATTAATATTTACTTTATATTTTTATTTTTTTACTATTTTGTTGATTAGTTAATTTCTTCTCTTTTATCATATAACTAATCACTGAACAACCGCACTTTTGGCATTGATAATGCGGCTTTTCCCATAATTTAGGGGGAACAAGCCATTTTACCTTACCACCGCACACCGTATGAGTTAATATTGTTTTGGCCATAACATCTCCTTTTATTTTATAATTTATTAAATTACTTTATTTATTTTCAAAAACAAAAAACGCTTTTCATCCCTACGAAAATTACTGAATTAATTCAGTAATTCTTAAGGACGAAAAGCGTTTCTTAAAAAATACACTTTCCGCGGTACCACCTTAAATTGGCAAATGGCCTATAGCAATAAATAGCTAATAGTTTTACCCACTTATGTACTCCGCTCTAAAAGGAATATACATTAGCTCTATAACGGGAGCACCCGTTTCTGCCTACTCTCCACATGCGTCAGTGGATTCAGCAAAACAACTCCAGAGGGAACTTCTCCCTATCATGCCAGAGAGGGCTCTCAATCTTGGACTAGAAACCATGTAGTTTACTAGCCACCGACGCTCTTCCCTATACCAGCTAAATGGTGGGGATACTTTCCTCCTTCTTAGTCTTTAATTTCTAATTTCTATGCTCTTAAAGAACTTAAAAGTAGCTTAAAACAAAGAAAAAATTATGTCAAGTAAAAAAATCTTTAATGTACCCTTACCCATTTCTCTGACCAAGCGCGGCCTCTAATAACGATGCTTAAAAAATTTAAAAACCATTTACTAATTACCCTAAAGTAACCAAAACGTCTAAAACGTCGCGGTGATTCATAAACTACTAAATCCCAAAAAAATTTAGTTATACCAGTTTTTTTTAATCGCCTAAACATTTCATAATCTTCACCCGCTGTAATATATTCATTGTAACCACCTAGTTTATGAAAGGTACTGGCACGAATTATCTGACAATTACCCCGACCCATACCAATTAACTTATTTTCCAACCAATACAAAACATTAAAAAAACCCATCCACCAAATATCATACCAAGTTCTTTCTCGTGGGTGAATTTCAACTCTGGTAGAAGCGGCTACCAAACGACTATTTCTCATTTCGTGCTTAATTTTTTCTAAAAAATATTCAAGCTCTCTTATTAAACAATCAGCATCAATAAATACTAAAATATCACCCCGCGCCCGCCAAGCACCAGCATTCCTACCAGCGGCAATTGTTTGTTTTTGGTCTAGTCTCTTGGTTATCACCAACGCTCCGTACTTTTTAGCAATCTTTAAAGTATTATCAGTAGAACCACCGTCAGATATTATTACTTCAGTGCGGTACCTTTTTTTAATATCAGGCGTAAATTGCTCTAATAATCTAGGTAATAACTTTTCTTCGTTTAAAGTTGGAATAATAACTGAAATCATAATTCCAATACACCCATTTATTAATTACTTATTATTGCTAATTTTGAATTAAAAAGCCACCCTTTTAAATAACCAAAACTATTTATTTACTCCTTCTCTATTCTTTTTAAAACATAATATCCTCTTCAGCTCGTTTATAAGAATGAATTTCGTCTTTAGTAAACCAATGTGCGATCTCATGTTCAGCTTCTTGAGCGGTTTCAGAAGCGTGTAGTATATTATGCACCGCCCTTTTATCACGATTAGCAGCCGCTGCTGAATCAGCAGAAAAATCTCCTCTAATCGTACCCATTTCGGCAACCGCCGGCATAGTATTACCAACTATCTTGCGTACCATATCTACGGCATGTACTCCTTCTACCATCATTTTTACTAAAGGAGCTGAAGTCATATAATCAATTAACCATTTACGCACCATTTTTCCTATCTCTAATGCATTATCAGTTCCTAATTCAATCTTAGCATCATAACCATATTTAGCATAAGTAGAAAGAGTTTTTTCACCTAAACGTCTTATCCAAACTTCATCTTTAGGATAATGATCATCAATCTGTTTGGTTGTTGGTTGAAACATCCTCAAAGCAATGACTTTTAAACCTCGCTGTTCCACGCGGTGAATAATTTCACCAGTCAAACCGCGTTTAACGCCATCTGGTTTAACCATTAAGAATGATCTTTCTTCTTTAGGGTGTGACATAAAATTATAAATTAAAATTATAATTTATTATAGTTTAAAATAGTATAGCAAATTTTAATAATTCAGCAAAGTTTTACTAAAAACTTTGCTGCTGCCAATTATTACCGTTGCTGACAAAAATTACTCCTCCTTGCAAATCTGTTCGCCAAATTCTAATACCTAAAATCTTTAAACGATTTAATATTTCTAAATGAGGATGGCCATAACGATTATTGACACCAACCATAATTACCGCCCAGACAGGTGCCACGGCTTGTAAAAATTCGCGACTAGAAGAAGTATGACTACCTTGATGCGCTATTTTTAAAATCTGCGCTGTTAAATCGTTACCACTGCTAACCAACCTTTGTTCTACAGCTTGCGAAATATCACCAGTTAACAAGGCACTAGTTTTTTCATATTCTACTCGTAAAACAATAGAAGTATCATTTAAATCTTCTACTCGTTTTTGAACTAAATTCTCTTCCGGCCATAAGATGTGCAAATTAACTCCGTCGGTAAAATTAATATCATCGCCTGCTCTAACTACTTGATAAACAATATTTTTATCTTTAATCTGTTTTAACCATTCTAAATAATCATTAGTGGTATGTACTACACCTGTACCTAAAATCTTTTTAACTTGATATTCTTCCAATACTGCCAAAAGTCCGGCTAAATGATCGGCATGGGGATGAGTAGATATTACTAAATCAATCGTTCTGTCGCCATAAGGCAGTGCTTTGGCTAGTTGCTGTAAAATCTTTCTATTTGGCCCACCGTCAATTAAAATATTATTACCTTGCGGGGTACTGATTAAGATAGCATCCCCCTGACCCACATCAAAAAAATAAATTTTAAGCCCAGATATAGGGCGATGCTGCCAAAACCAAACGCCGGTAAGGAATAAAAAAATAGCGGCTAATAAATATCGTCTTTTCATATTATGCTAAGGCGGCGTTTATTAAACCACCAACCAAACCAAATATAACCCATGGTTAAAAGTGACCAAACCAACCAATCATTTTTTACATAGGCTAGTGGTAAATTAGCCAATGCCTCGGCTACTATTTCTATATATTTTAAACCCAGCCACACTGGCAAGGATAGAAAAGCTAAACCGCTGCCGGCTAAACTGAAAGGAAGTAAAGCTAAACCTCCTAACATAATAAAAGGGATGGTGGGTACTATTAATAAATTAGCTAAAGGTGAAATCAAAGAAATGCCAGGCGTACGCAGCATTAAAACAGGTAAAGTTAAAAGTGAAGCGGCTATAGTTTCAGCTACGATTTGCTGTAAATTTAAAACTTTAGGTATTAATTTAAATTGTTGGGCTAAAAATGGCGCTAAATATATTAAGCCAGTCATAGCTAAAAAAGATAACTGAAAACCAAGGTCTAAAAGTAAATTAGGTGAGATTAATAAAATTCCTACAACTGCTAAAAGCAACATATTAAGCGGCTGGGATAAACGACCTAACAAACGCGCTACAATAACCAAACCCCCCATAATACCCGCTCTAATTACTGAGGCTTCACCGCCAGAAAATAAAACAAAACAAATAATTAAGACGATAACTAGTAAGCTGGCCCATTGGCGTCTTAAACCTAAAAAAAGTAGCACTGAAAAAAATAAAGCAGTGATAGTAGTAACATTAAATCCCGAGACGGCTAAAATATGACTTACGCCAGCTTGGCGAAAAGAATCCTTTAAAGCACTCGGGATGCTAGATTTCTCTCCCCATAAAATTCCAACTAGCAGCGAACTTTCCGGCTCCGGCACCATTTGGCCTAAATTGTCTGATAAATAAGCTCGCCAACTTAATAACTTTTGTTTTATTACAGAACCGGCTCTGCCTGGCAATAATTTTAAACTAGGATAAGAACAGGTGCTAAAAACACTTTTATTTTGCCAATAACTTAAATCTAACTTTTCTAATTTGCAGGTTACCTCTACTTTCTGCCCATAACTAAAAGCAGGATAACGTCTGGCCTGCACCAAAATTTTTTGCCAAGCTTTGTTGTCGACTTGAATAATATATTTAACCTGCTCCTCTTCTAGTAAAGGCGCCTCTTGAATCCAACCAGTAAAAGTAGTTAAAACACCATAGCTTGGCGTATCTAAAATAACCGGTCTAACAATATCAGCGCGCCAGATACCAATTACTAAAGCTAGACTAGCTAAAAAATACCAACGTATTTTAGGATAAAAACAGAAAGCTAGAGCTAATAAACAGATTGCCACTCCTCCTACCAACTCTGAATAACTAATAAACTGCCCCAAAATAATCCCTATTAACAAACCAAGCAAACACCAACGCAATATTTTAGCCGGTATCCATCCCTCCATAACATAATTGTATAAATAAATTCAATAAAATAAAAACCGTCATTGATTATTAAATAAGTAACGGTTTATTAACTAAAGCTCTTCGCTGATTTGATAAAATTTAAATGGTGGCGGCTCTTGGTCTTTACCCCATGACATTAAACATATACCACTTTCTCGCTCTAAAAATAATAAAACATTGTCTGAAAGTAGAATTAATAATGATTCAGGGCGCTCTTTGCCGGCGGGTAATTTTCCTGAATCATTTATTACTCGATATTTTCCCCATATAATTCCCTGCTGACTGTTAAAATAATCACTTCCACCACCATAACAGCTTTAAGTTCCATGGTTTTAAGTATTTTAATTGGCACGATGTTCGCTCCTATTCTTTTTTGTTTTGATTTTTTAAATAACTTATTACTAATTCATCTAAATTACCATCTAAAATCTTGTTTGGCTTACTAGAAATAAAACCAGTGCGATGGTCTTTAACTTGCTTATATGGTTGCAACACATAAGAACGCGCCTGATTGCCCCAGGCAGCCGACTTAAATTCTCCCCGCAGCTCTTTTCTGGTTTGTTGCTGCTTTTGACGTTCTAATTGCCATAATTTACTGCGCAGATATTTTAAAGCCTGCTCTTTGTTTTGTGTTTGTGATCGTTCATTTTGACAAGTAACAGTAATGCCGGTTGGTAAATGGACAATGCGCACAGCTGAATAAGTAGTATTCACGCTTTGCCCACCATGCCCAGAAGACATAAAAGTATCTATTCTTAAATCTTGAGGATTAATTTCTACTTCGCCAACTTTTGGTAATTCTGGTAAAACTTCTACTAAAGCAAAACTAGTATGGCGCATTTTTTCTGCGTCAAAAGGAGAAATGCGCACCAAACGATGCACACCAGCTTCGCCTTTTAAATAACCATAAGCATAACGGCCTGAAATTAAAATCACCACACTTTTAATGCCTGCTTCCTGCCCTAATGATTTGTCTATAATTTCGGCTGACCAATCTTTACTCTCAATGTATCGCAGATACATCCGCTCCAACATTTCAGCCCAATCTTGGGCATCAGTACCCCCAACACCAGCATGAATAGCTAAAATAGCATTGGCCTCATCATAAGGCCCGCTTAAAAATTTTTTTAATTCAAATTTATCCAAACGCTCGGCTAAATCTAAATAATGCTGCTCTAACTCAGCGCGGAAATTAACTGTTTGGTCTTGCTGGTCAGCTTTAGCTAATTCCAAAAAATCAGCAACTTCTTTTTCTAAAGTATGCCAAGACTCAAGTTCTTTTACTAACTGATCATGTTGTTGGGTAATGGTTTTGGCTTTTTCCTGATTAGACCAAAAATCAGGAGCTGCCATAGCAAGTTCCAATGCTTTAATTTCAGTCTTTATTTGAGCAGGATCAAAGAAACCTCCCTAACTCGGCCACCCGAGTTTTAAGTTCGCGAAATTTTCTAACTAACTCTTGCTCTTGCATATATTATGAGATTAACAGAAATTAGGAAAAATAAAAAGAGAGGTTTAAAGACGTGCTTAGGTCTTTTTATTTTGTCGGATAAAGTATATCTTCGCCATCTGATAAAGATTGAAAGTGGCGCCGGAATTAACAACGATTGCTCCAGCAATTAACGACCAATCTTATAATAAATTCCTTTTATAAAAAGAATACTTTGCGCTGTAAATACAGCGATAGGAAGACGAACAGAAACATTATCATAGCTTCCACGCTGTTTTATCGTTTTCCCCTAATGATATTGGCCATAAGTAACTATAAGCCAACAAAACATCAAACTGATACCCCAGAACAATTGTGCGTCCATTCTTAGCTCCTATTTTTTTCACTAATAATTTTCCTAGTATAAATCTTTTACTTTGCTGCATTATCTATACTAATCTGGGGGTGATTGAGCTAGGTTTGGATTTTAAAAAATCACCTAAGCTTAAAATAAATAATTCCGAATAGTGTCAGTTCGCACCAACACTATCTAGAATATTTATTACCTTGCCTTAAAGCGTCTTTAATAAATTAAGGACTACTTTAAGACCTCTCCCCTCCCAGGTTTAGTAGAGATAATGTTTTTAAAAAACTAAAGCCTTTAAATATACGCCCAAAATGCTATTTTGTCAAGAGTTATGGAACACACCTCAAATTTTGGCCAAGACATTATAGTTCCACATATGTTAAAATTAAAGTAATGAAAAAATTGTTCCCTTTGTTAACCATCATATTATTTTTACTAATAAGTAATGTGGCTAAAGCAGCTAATGATATTGATTCTGACGGCGACGGATTAACTGATGGTCAAGAAACTACTATTTACACTACTGATCCCACAAATACCGACACTGATGGCGACGGCTATCAAGATGGCGAAGAAATAGCCCACGGCTACTCTCCACGCCATGGCGACAGAAAAAAATTAACCGAGGTAGATAGTGACAAAGATTATTTGCCCGACGCTTGGGAAATAGCTTTAGGCACTGGCATTATGAACCCTGATTCTGATGGTGATAAATATTTAGATGGTACCGAAGTTAGGGCTGGTTACGACCCACTAAACCCAGAACGGGTTAAATTAGAAAAGCTGATTAGTGTAGATATAGCCAAACAACATTTAACTTACTATTTTGGCGGTAAAAAATTAGAAGATTTTCCTATTTCCAGCGGTATCAAAGGTTGGGAAACTCCCCGGGGAGAATTTGCTGTAATTAAAAAATATCCGGTTAAACATTATGCTGGCCCGAGTTTTGATTTTCCTAATACTAAATGGAATCTGCATTTTACTACTAAAAAATACAACTTCTATATTCATGGCGCTTATTGGCATAATGATTTTGGCAAACCAAAAAGTCATGGCTGTATTAATGTAAGCTACCAAAATATGGAACGGCTTTATACTTGGGCGCAAGTAGGAACTCGGATAATAATTAATTAAATTAATTAATTAATTATTTAAAAAGTGCCGTCTCTAAAGGACGGTACTTTTTAAATTATCAGATTTTAGCTACTTTCTTTAAACTCGCCTAATTTTACTTCTACCTCTTTGGTTTTTCCTTGATGATATACTTTTAGTTTAACTGTATCGCCGGGAGAAAATTTAGATAATATTTTAACTAAAGAATGCTCTTGATCAACCTTCTCTCCATTCACTTCCAAGATAATATCATTTTCCACTAAACCAGCTTGATTAGCCGGGCTGCCTGGCACTACTGCCAATTCATCAGCTCTTGAGCCTCTAGTAATCAAAGCGCCATAATCAACATCTAATTTATTAGTTTTAACCATTTGAGGAGTTAATAGAACATAACGAATACCAAGATAAGGTCGTACAATTTTACCATACTTAGCAAAACTAGAAATTATTCTCTTAGCTTCATTTATAGGAATAGCAAAACCAATTAATTGGCCGGATTGATTAATGGCAGTATTAATACCGATTACTTGCCCTTCTAAATTAACCAATGGCCCACCGGAATTGCCTGGATTAATTGCCGCATCAGTTTGAAAAACGCCTTCTAAGCTTTCCGAAGAACCTTGATTATCGCCTGCCACTACGTTTCTGCCAATGCCAGAAATTACACCTTTAGTAATAGTATTGCGATATTCTCCCAAAGCGTTGCCAATAGCAATTACTGTTTGCCCTAAAACTACTTGGTCAGAATCGCCTAAAATTACCTGGGGTAGATCTTTAGAATTAATTTGCACTAAAGCTATATCATTCACGCTGTCACGCGCTACTATCTTGGCTTCATAACGCTTACCGTCATTAGTCAGCACAGTATATTCTGCTTCAGTATCAGAAACCACATGCCGATTAGTTAAAATTAAACCTTTTTCCTGGTCAATCACGAAACCTGTTCCACCACCGATTTCTTGCTTACCTTCTGGTACTTGTTGCTGAGGTTGACTAAAGAAAAAAGGAAAATTATAACCAAAAAAATCAAAAGGCAAAGTGCCGGTCTGATTATAAATTTTAGATAAATCTTTGGAAATAATAATACTCACTACCGAAGGCGCTACTTTTTTTACCACCTCAGTAGTAGCTGACTCTTCTTGTAAAGTAATATTATTTTGTAAGGTGGTATTATTGTTATTCCTAACAACTGCCGAAGAAGGGTTTATTTTTGAAACAAAATTAACTAAATAATTCTGAGAAAATATAGCTCCCGCCACTCCAGAAATAAAAGATACTATCACTACAACTAACCCTGTAATTTGCCAAGGAGTAGCTTGAATTTTAAAAATTTTAGTCTCATCAGATTTTTTTTTACTAGGAGAATCTTTATAATGATCGTCTAATAACATATAAATTAAAATAATTAATTATTTTTTAGGTAGTAAATTAGCATTTTGATATTGCTTGTATAAAGAACTCGGATCTAAATTTTGCATCTGCCCTGCTGTTTGTTTTAAAGATTCATAGACTTTAATCATCTGCTGCAAATATGGCTGGACGGCTAAATAAGACATTACTAATAACCCGATGATAATAACAAACTTAATAAAGTGATAGATCCGTTCCACCATAAAATGGCGGTGGATTTTTTCTACAGTTTTAAAGGTTTCACGTGTATACTTTAAGTTTTCCTCTAAAAGGTTTTTTAAATGTTCGTAAGCGTCTATGGGTAATTCTGGCATGTGTTAAAGTATATAAAGTACTTAAAGATTAAAAAGCTACTCTATATTATATAATAACGGCCAAATAAGCCAAATTTTACTAGGTAACCTATCGTATAGTACTTTAAACTAGTTTTAGTACTTTAAACTAGTTTTTCTCAAGTAATGAGAGTAAATCTAAAAATGCTTTCTTGCTACATCTAACTTGGATATAATTATTTTATTCATAAAATATATTTATCTTTCTACATCCTTACCCCACAAATTCTACATCCTTACCCCACAAAACTCAAAAAATGGTGCGGCTATCTTTTGAAACTCTTCCATTTCTTCTTTAGAAAAGCTAGCTTTGTTTTGCCAATCGCTATTTAGGATTTTGCCTTGGGAAATAAAATTCTGTAAATAATATTTTTTAGCGCCTTTGATTAATTGTACCATAGCCTTAATATCCTCTGCTTTATGAAATCCAGGGACAACGGTACTTCTAAACTCATAATCATAGTCACCTGCCTTATCTATAATCATCCTGATACTTTTTTTAATCTTAGCCAAATCAACCTGGCGGTTGGTAATTTCCTGATAACGCTCCAAGGGCGCTTTAATATCCATCGCAATATAATCCACCATTTTTTTATTAATTAAATTTTCCAAGACTTCGGGATTAGTGCCGTTGGAATCAAGCTTAACTAAAAAACCTAAAGCTTTAATTTTGGTAATAAATTCTGGTAGATCCCGATGGAGTGTTGGTTCACCACCAGTAATGCAAACGCCTTCTATTTGCCATTTTCTTTTATCAAGGAATTCAAAAAATTCTTCTTCGCTAATAAATATGTTTTTATATTTCAGTTTGGCATCAACCAACTCGGGATTATGGCAAAAAGAACAGGCAAAATTGCAACCATAAGTAAAAACTACGGCCGCCACTTTGCCAGGATAATCAATTAGAGTTAATTTTTGTAAACCGCCTATAAGCATATTAAGAATTCAATAAGGCCCTACGGCCTTATCTTAAAATTCGTTTAAATCAACAAACAATTACTCAGCGATCTCTTTACTATATTCTATTCGGTCGTGGAATTCCGATTGCTTACCGTCGTTCCATTGAGACACAGGACGGATATAACCAACTATCCGTGAATAAACCTCGCAAGGTTGCCTGGCTGGCATAGTGTTTTCAGATTGTTTAGTTTCATTAATTGACATAGAATTTTGTATTTTAATTTTTAGCTTTTAACTTTAAAGGTAATTTATCTTTAACCTCTTCCACATAACCAATTTCTTTATCGCAAAGCGGACAATAAAAATGCTCGCCTGATAAATAGCCGTGTTTTGGACAAATAGAAAAGGTTGGTGTTAAAGTAAAGTACGGCAAACGATAACCTTTTATTACTTTGGCAACCAGTTTTTTAGTAGCTTCTGCCGAAGGCATCTTTTCCCCTAAGAAACAGTGTAGTACTGTACCGCCCGTATATTTTATTTGCAACAGCTCTTGCAACTCCAGTGCTTCAAATAAATCATCAGTATAATTTACTGGCAGATGAGTGGAATTAGTATAATACGGTGCCGCACCTTTCTCGCGATAGGATTTTTCGTTAGCCACAATAATATCAGGGTACTTTTCTTTATCAACCTTGGCAAAACGATAAGTTGCCCCCTCACCCGGGGTGGCTTCCAAATTATATAACTCATTATCCTCTCCTTGATATTGTTTTAAACGATTATCCATAAAATCCATAATCTCTAAAGCTAAGTCTCGGCCTTCTTTGGTGGCTATACCTTTATCTTTACCCAAGAAATTTATTAGCAACTCATTCATACCTAAAATGCCAACAGTATTAAAATGATTCTTCCAATATTCACCAAATCTCTCTTTAATACTATGTAGATAAATTTTGGCATAAGGATATAGGCCGGCTTCAGTAAATTTCTCTAGCATCTGCCTTTTAATTTGCAAACTTTTTTTAGCCACATCCATCAATTGCCCTAAACGATTTATCAACTCATCTTTGGATTTAGATAAATAGCCAATCCTCGGCAAATTGATAGTTACCACACCTATGGAACCGGTTAAAGGATTAGCCGCAAATAATCCGCCACCTCGTTTGCGCAACTCCCTATTATCCAAACGCAAACGACAACACATACTCCTAGCATCATCAGGATCCATATCAGAATTAATAAAGTTAGCAAAATAAGGCAAACCATATTTAGCTGTCATTTCCCAAATCTTTTCTAAAACCGGATTGTCCCAATTAAAATCTTTGGAAATATTATAAGTAGGAATAGGAAAGGTAAATACCCGCGCATTAGCATCGCCCTCTAACATAATTTCGGCAAAGGCCTGATTTAACATATCCATTTCTGGTTGAAAGTCTTTGTATTGTTCTTTTTGCGGCAAACCGCCAATAATTACACTTTCTTCACCTAAAGTTTTAGGCGGCACTAAATCAAAGGTTAAATTAGTAAAAGGCGTTTGGAAACCAACCCTGGTTGGCACATTCATATTAAAAGCAAATTCTTGTATGTCTTGCTTTACTTCAGCATAACTTAATTTATCGTAACGAATAAAAGGAGCGAGTAGCGTATCAAAATTAGCAAAGGCCTGCGCGCCAGCAGCCTCGCCTTGTAAAGTATAAAAGAAATTTACCACCTGCCCCAAAGCGGTACGAAAATGTTTAGGCGGCTTACTTTGTAATTTACCAGAAACGCCACCAAAACCACGCCTTAATAAATCCTGTAAATCCCAGCCGCAGCAATAAACTGCTAAAATTTGTAAATCATGCAAATGAAAATCGGCATTAAGATGAGCTTCGCGCACTTCGGGCGGATAAATTTTGTATAACCAATAATGGGAACTCACGGCGGAAGCCACATGATTATTTAAACCCTGCAAAGAATAAGCCATATTACTATTTTCTCGCACTCGCCAATCTAGTTTATTTAAATAACCCTCCATCACATCATCAGAATTGATCAAAGAGAGCATTTTCCGCATATGGGTATGCTGTTCGCGATAGATAATATAAGCCTTGGCGGCAGTGTACTGCTGATTCTTCATTAAAATCTGTTCTACAATATCTTGTATCTCCTCTACTGCCGGTATAGAACGCGGATGAAATTTTTTATTTAATTCGTCTATTACCTGATTAGCCAGCTTGGCTGCATGTTTACCATTTTTCTCAGCCACCGCTTTTAGAGCCTTGCTGATAGCTACCTGAATTTTTTGGCCATCAAAATCTACTACTCGGCCATCACGTTTTCTAATTTTTTCAATTTTATTCACCATAAAATAATCTTGTTATTTTTGTCTTTTAGTAAATGTAAAAAATTTTAAATGAATAATTTATTTTTTTAGCTACTAACACTAGCAAAATCCAAGCACCAAAAATAACCGATGTATAAAATAAATCTCCTATTAACATATTCTTAAAAAAGGGTAGGGCTAAAGCATAACAAAGCATCAAACCGTCCATTGTTTTAGGATACCAATTAACTGAAAGCCAAACAGCAAAATTAGTAGTCAAAAAGAAAAAAGTTGATGAAGCTAACGACCCTAAAATAATCCTGTATGGTTGCATATTTTTTAACCACCTTCCCAAAAAGGTCATGGCTATAAAAGAACCATAAACGGTTAACATTATCGGCACATGATAAAAACCAATAATTATATCAGAAAAAAACATTGCTACTGCCGGAACAACGACAGCCCACCAACGCGATATAATAGCACCGGCTAATAATGATACTGCCACTATCGGGGTAACATTCCAAACATGAGGAATTAAACGGCCAACTATAACCAAAACTATTAAAATTAAACTGGTGATTAAATTTCGTTTCATATTAAAAATTCTGATTAAAATTCTGAACCGGTAAAAGCCCATAAAATTATTTCACCACCTGAAAGCTTAAATTTATCTGCCGCTACCAGTGGTTGTATCCCATTCACCCAATACTGCCAATATTTATTATCAGTGCCATTAATTTTATCCCCTATTTGTTTTATAAATGAACCCATAGGAGAAGAAGAATCATAATCAAATCTTAAATTATTTTCAGTAGTAATTTGTTTTAATACAGTAAGGACATTTGGCTCGACTGGTAATTTTACCTCGGTAAAACTTTTTACTAAATTACCATTATCAATTAAAACTGAGACTGTTTTGGTTGTCTCTTTAATTTGACCGGCAGTTTGATTGTCAAATTTAAAATCTTTAGGTAAATTAATGCTTAAACCTGCCAAAAAAATAGCTATCCCGGCTAAACAGCTTACAATAATATAAATGACTTTATATTTCATAGTAGTATGCTAAACTTAAATTATGAAAATTTATACCAAAACTGGAGATACTGGAGAAACTAGCCTTTATGGTGGCGAGCGTGTTCCTAAAAACGATTTACGCCTAGAGGTTTATGGCACGTTAGATGAACTGAATGCTTGCCTTGGTTTGGCTTTAACCAAGGAAGGAGCGAAGGAATATCAATCAATAATTCTAGACATCCAAAATGATTTATTTGCCGTAGGTTCAGAATTAGCTAGCTTGGGTAAACCTACGCCAGCGAATCTTAAATTGTTAAGTGATGATGCCTTAATAAAGTTGGAACAAATGATGGATGAACTGACCAAAACTCTCCCGCCGCTAACAAATTTTATTTTACCTGGCGGCACAGCTTTAGCGGCTTATTTGCATTTAGCCCGCACTGTCTGCCGGCGCGCTGAACGAGTTTGTGTTAAACTCAACCAGGTGCAAAAAATAAGACCACTAATTATGTGCTATTTAAATCGTTTGAGTGATTTTTTATTCCTATTAGCTAGGCAGATAAACCATCAAACGGTAACACCAGAGATTATTTGGCAAGGAAAATAAATTTTTATCTTAACTCACAAGCACCTGAAACGCAAGCATATTCTTTGCTGCCCTCAGTTTGATCGTCATATTCATAAGCCATCACATTAGCAAAATCTATCTCAGGAAATTTAACTATCAATTCATTATATTTTTCATCA
>JBBIVB010000016.1:0-20968 GCA_037439965.1 Candidatus Veblenbacteria bacterium
GAATTTTTAGAGCGTATCTTTGGCTTGATTGACGCTTTCAAATCTAAAGACGAAAAACTAGAAGAAGAGGTTGAGAAATTTGTATCAATTCACAAACCAGAGAGTAAGTATGTGCCTTATATTAGGAACTACTTGAAAGCGTATATTGCGGACGAGCATTTCAGGGAAATTATCAACAAAAAGCATTTTGCGGAGCTTAATGTGTACCCCGGATTTTCTATGCGAGAATTTAAGGCATTGAATAGTTGGCGAGATGCCGTGCCCGAATATGTAAAAGATTATGTGCCAGTGAATCAATATATGAAATAACATTAGGAAATTATGTTAGACGCTACAACAAAACGAAAAATTGACTCGGCCCGGCAAATCCTTGTCGGTAAAGTTCCTGATCCAAAACAACAGGTGGACCAAATCACCACCGCCTTGGTTTATAAATTTATGGACGATATGGATAAGGAATCACAGGAGCTTGGCGGTAAGGCAAAGTTTTTCACCGATGGTTTTGAAAAATACAGCTGGACTAAACTTATGGACAAACGACTCTCCGGACAGCAGCGACTTGATCTCTATGTTCAAGCTATTACCAATATGTCCAAAAATCCGCACATCCCCCAGCTTTTTAGGGATATTTTCAAAGGCGCATTTTTACCTTACAACGACCCGGAAACCCTTTCACTCTTTTTGAAAGAGATTGACGGTTTTACTTACGACCACAGCGAAGACCTTGGCGACGCGTTTGAATATCTGCTTTCAATTCTTGGGAGCCAAGGAGAAGCCGGACAGTTTAGGACGCCGCGCCACATCATTGATTTCATTGTTGAAGTTGTTGACCCCAAAAAAGATGAAACCATTTTAGACCCCGCCTGCGGCACGGCCGGCTTTTTGATTTCCGCGTATAAACATATCTTGAAACAAAGCAAGGACAAACCGCTTACGCCGGATGAAAAGAAGAAACTGATGAACCATTTCGTAGGTTACGATATCAGTCCGGATATGGTGAAATTGTCGCTGGTCAATCTCTATCTTCACGGATTTCCGGAGCCGAAGATTTATGAGTACGACACTCTGACGAGCGAAAAACACTGGGGGGAACACTTTGATGTGATAATGGCAAATCCGCCGTTTATGACGCCAAAGGGTGGCATCCGTCCACACAAAAGATTTTCTGTTCGTGCCAGTCGTTCTGAAGTGCTTTTCGTAGATTACATTTTGGAACACTTTAATCTCAAAGGCCGTGCCGGTATCATTGTGCCGGAAGGGATTGTTTTCAAAAACGAAAACGCCTACAAACAACTGCGGCAAATGCTTCTTGAGGACGGTCTTTTTGCCGTTGTTTCGTTGCCTGCGGGAGTATTCAATCCCTATTCAGGTATCAAGACTAGTATTTTGTTTTTTGACAATCAACTTGCTAAAAAAGTGGACGAAATTTTGTTTCTAAAGATTGAAAATGATGGCTTTGATCTTGGTGCGCAGAGACGCAAGATTGATAAAAACGATCTACCGGAAGCATTAGAGATTTTGGAAGCGTGGAAGAAAGGCAAAAAGAAAGAAAGCAATCTTGCTTTATGGGTAAAGAAAGAGAAAATCGCTGAAAGTGGCGATTACAATTTAACTGGCGAACGGTATAAAGAAGCAGAGTTACAGAAGCATCAAAAATGGCCGATGATTCAACTTGGTGAAATTTGTGAGATCTTTAATGGAAGCAGACCGAAAGGAGGGGCGGTTAATAGTGGAGTTTTAAGTATCGGTGGCGAGCATATTAACGCCGATGGTAGTTTTAATCTAGAAAAACCTAAGTATATTCCAGAAAAGTTTTTTAAGGAGTTAAAGCGAGGGAAATTAGAAGTAGGAGATATTCTAGTTGTTAAAGATGGCGCTACAACCGGTAAAATGGGTTACTTTGATGAAAATGCTCCGTTTGACGTGGGCGCTGTAAATGAGCATGTATTTATATTGCGCGCTGATACTAAAAAAATTATGCCTTTTTATCTTTTTCAGTTTCTTAAATCTAAAAGAGGTAATACAGAAATATTAAAACATAAAACCGGGGCTGCACAGGGTGGTATTAACTTATCAATCAAAAAAATCAAAATCCCACTCCCGCCCCTTGAAGTTCAAAAAGAAATCGTGGAGCAGATTGAAGTAAAGCAAAACGCCATCAATCACGCCAAAGAAATTATCAAAAACCTCGCGAGAGAGAGACGATATTTTGGCCAAGAGCTTAGAAGTTTAGAGGGTGTTGAATTGTTGCCTCTGGGCGATGTATTGAATTATGAACAGCCGACAAAATATATTGTGAAATCCACAAATTACAAAAATGAATACAAAACGCCTGTATTAACTGCTGGACAAACTTTCATTTTAGGATACACAGACGAAAAAGATGGGATTTTCCCCGAAGAAAAATTGCCGGTCATAATTTTTGATGATTTTACAACCGCAAAAAAATTTGTTGATTTTCCTTTCAAGGTAAAATCGTCAGCAATGAAAATTTTGAGCGTCAAGGACAAGGGCAAAGCGGATATAAAGTTTGTTTTTCTTGCCATGCAAGATATTAAATTTGATGCGAGCAGGCATAAGCGATACTAGATTGCAGAGTATTCTAAACTGAAAATTCCCCTCCCGCCACTTGAAATCCAAAAGCAACTCGTCGCGGAAATGGAAAAAGAAGAAGAAATCATCGCCGCCAACCGCCGCCTCATTGAGATGATGGAGCGAAAAATTGAGACGGCTTTGGAAAACATATAGTTATGACTTTTAGAGATAAGTTTCCCAAAAATCAATATCCTTTTTCAGATGAATTATGCGATTTTATGGATAATAATCCAGAATTTTTCTGTTCTCTAAAGTTATCTAATTCTAGTCGTTTTAAGTTTATTCCTTTGATATTCACTTCGCACACACCAAACAATCATACCAAGCACAAAGACGAAGTAATAGGAATGTGGTATTTAGACACCAGTAAAAATATATGCAACTACCATAGTAGAATTTGCTTTTTCAAACAGGATTTCGTGGTAAATATAGGAAAACGAAATAAAGAATTCGTTTCTTACTCTGCAGATATAGAAAGCGGGAAATACGTAAAACCAATTAGTGAGTTTTTTAGAATTTATGGATCTGGTGGCAAGTTCTATCATGACGGAAAAGAGTGGCAACACCACTATGCCGACATTTCTAGTTTGCCAGATGAGCCCAGACTTAGAGAATGGGCACAAAAAATAAAAAGAGAGTTATTAGCAAATCAAATTTCCCAAACGAAAAAAATTTGATAAAGTATTCTTGATCCACCCACCACCCTTTTATTTGTAGCCCGTCCGCCGAAAAAATTTCAGGGCGAAGCCCAAGCAGGCGGGCAAAAAGCGGAGCCCCGCCGCCCCGCGCGCCAGCGCGAAGCCGAGCAGAAAAATTGCCTTTTCCTTTAGAAGAAAAAATTGGTGGCACGCAGAATTCAAAAAATGTAAAGGCAATTTTTCTGCGAGGCAGGCCGCCGCAAGCGGTGGCTGGCGGCGGGGCAGTCAGTTTCTTTCAAAATAGGTTCGGATTTGGTTATATAATTTCACCATAAAATCTGCACGTAATTTTTATGTTAGAGATCTTTAGGACTAAAATAGATAGTTTATCTTTGAATGAAGTATTGATTAAGATCAAAGAATTTTTAACTGATGGTAAACAACATTTAATAGTTACTATTAATCCAGAAATATTACTTAAAGTTCGCGCTGATAAAAATTACCAGGATATTATTAAAAGCGCTGATTTACGAGTGGTCGATGGTTTTGGAATTATATTAATGTCATATTTACTAGGTCGACCCCTAAAGAAAGGTCGCATTACAGGCGTAGAATTAACACAAGTTTTAGTAAAGGAATTTAACAATCCTCTATTTTTGATTGGGTCTGATTCTGATATTTTACAAAAAACGACACATAATTTATCAATAAAATATGGTAAAAATAATATAATAGGATATGAAATTGGACCATTTTTTTCTAATGATTCCGAATTTCCATTGCATAATTCAATAAATGAAAAATTAATAAATATAATAAACCAATTAAAGCCAGATATTTTATTAGTAGGTTTTGGTGCCCCAAAACAGGAAAAATGGATTTCTTATTATTTATCAAAATTACCATCAGTAAAACTTGCTATTGGCGTAGGAGGGACTTTTGATTATTTAAGTAGTAGTATTTTAAGGGCTCCTAAATTTTTTAGAAAGATTGGTTTGGAGTGGTTATGGAGATTAATAAGACAGCCAAAAAGATTATTTAGAATAATAAGAGCAGTAATTGTGTTCCCCATTTTGGTTATTATTGATAGATTTAAAAAAGTTTCACCCCAGTAGAACTAGGTAAGTAACTTAAAAATATTTAAGCGGTTGACCTAAATAAATAATAAGCCGCCTATGAAAAAAAGAAAAAGATATTGTTCTACATAGAACATTTAGTATATTTTAGCTAAAATTAGCTAATTTTGTATATTGACATAATAATAATATAAAATTTATAATAAATCAGCATAAATAATAACTATTAACCATAGGCTATTTATCATTAGCTAATTTATAGGGCCCATAGCTTAGTTGGTAGAGCGCTTCCATGGCATGGAAGAGGTCGGGAGTTCGAGTCTCCCTGGGTCCACCATAAGGAACTTTGCAAGTCTAGAGTACAAGTCTAGAGTAGTAGATAAAAAGTTTACTCGCTGTACCTGCTGCGGCGTTTCACTCAAAATAGATTCTTCGCGCTACTTTTAGAATATTCCACAAATTACTATCCTACCCAGACTCGTATAACACAGAAATGAGTTTTTATAATTCAATGATTGGAATAACCATCTTGAAGAAGTATGGTTTCCTTGGTTTAAACAAGAGTTAGAAATTAAGGATTTTAAGGTTTTTATACAACAATTATTTTATATAAACGAGGAGCAGCTAATTTAGTTTTGGATACTAAAAATCCAAGAAATTGTTAGAGTACCAAACAAGCAAACATGTTTTGTTGGATATAGTATGATATGCTATACAATCGTTTATTTTCTAGAAATATTACCCTAATATGGTAATGGTTGTGGAGTTGTATTTGTAGCTTTTTTTAAATGATTTACTAATCTTATTAAGCATGATATTAAAAGCGTTGCTGTGATGAATGGCTAAAAACGCCATTAAATCTTATTGTTATTGTTTACTGTGGTAAGAATCGTATCTTAGAAGCAGTATTGCTATATTTTCTAATGATAATCCTTATGTTCCTATCCTATGAATAATCAAGAAGATTTTATGAATTTATTAGAGTCGCAGATAATGATGTAATCTGATAAAGCATAATATTACTAATTTTAGCGATGAGGATGGTATTAAAAAGTTATTGATTCTGCTTAAATTAGTTTTAAAAATTGTAGTCGAATAAGCAATTTATCTTAAATTATTCAATTGTTTCACGTGGAACAATTTTTTGTTTTATTAATCTATAAAATATATCTATCATATAAATAATCTTAATTTTATTAGATATTATAGTGTCGTAAAATAAAAATGACCGGCTTATTACATTGTAAGAAAAAGGTATTCTTTCTTTGTTTTACCCATCTTGAGCCATTCAATTAAGGTGTACATAGTTAACATTGTTAACATTTTTCACCAGATGTTTTAATATTGACAACAATTTGACAACAATTATAACAATACTATATACTAGTATATAGTATATGAGTATAGAAATAGAATATGATGATATTAAAGAAATAGCGCAGCAATTTAATCGTTTGCGGGGACAAATCCAAGGTATAGGTGGAATGATACAAGATAAACGAGATTGTTCTGAAGTACTGCAACAAATTGTAGCAGCTCGCGCCTCCCTAGAGCGTTTGGGGCGTTTACTTTTGGAAGCGGAGGCAGGTAGCTGTTTTGGTGGTAGTAAAGATTCTCAAGAAAAAATGAAAAAACTTGAGCAGACAGTAGCTCAATTATTTAAAATAACATCTTAAGATAGGCAGAATGTCATGCTGAATTTATTTCAGCATCTCAAAATAGATCCCGAAACACCTGCCCGCCGTTAGCCTCCTGCAATCAATGAATCATTACTAAATTAATACGTCGTTATCTATTATTAGAAAATATTTATAGTAGCAGCTTTGGCAGACAGGAGTTCAGGACGACATGAACAGAATAATTTAGGATTATAAAGAAAAGCCTTAAAATGATATCACACATTATTTTTACACAGTATAATAATTATTAAATTAATTAAAATTTATGGCGGAAATAAATTTAACTGAACTAAATTTTGAACAAGAAGTTTTAAAAAGCGATGTCCCTGCTTTAGTTGATTTTTGGGCTCCTTGGTGCGGGCCTTGCCGTATGCAGGGACCAATTGTGGAGGAATTGGCTAAAGATTTAGAAGGTAAACCATTTAAAATTGGTATGGTTAATGTTGATGAAAATAACAATCTAGCTAGTCAATATAATATAATGAGTATTCCAACTCTTTTGATTTTTAAACAAGGCAAAGAGGTTATGCGTTTTACTGGTGTACAGTCTAAGGATAAACTTAAAGAGGTATTAGAAAAATAAAATTAATATATTACTCATTTTATGTCTGATCAAAAAATTTATGATACGATAATTATTGGTGGTGGAGCAGCAGGGTTGACTGCTGCGTTATATGCATCTCGTCGAGCTTTAAAAACCTTGCTTATCTCGCCAGATATTGGCGGACAAGCTGCTACTACTGATGAAATTGAAAATTATCCTGGAGTAGAATTAATATCTGGTCCGGACTTAATGAATAGATTTAAAAGACAAGCAGAAAAATTTGGCACAGAATTTGTTTTTACTGAAGCTACCAAAATAAAAAGCGAACAGGATAAAGAAAACAAACCATTATTTAGTATTTCTACAAACCTTGGGGATTTTGTTGGTTATAGTTTAATTTTGGCTTTTGGTCTAACTCATCGCCATTTAAATGTACCAGGGGAAAAAGAATTTGAGGCGAAAGGTGTTAGTTATTGTGCTACTTGTGATGCGCCGTTATTTAAAAATAAGCCAGTAGCGGTAGTGGGTGGCGGCAATTCTGCCGTAGACGCGGCCTTACTCTTAGCAAAACACAGCCCTAAAGTATATTTAATTAATCGTAATGATAAATTTAATGCCGAGGCGGTGTTAGTGGAGCAGTTAAAACAGCCAAATATTGAGTTAATAATGAATAGCCAAGTTAAAGAAATTAAAGGTGATCTGCGAGTTAAAAGTATAATGATTTACGATAATAATATCCAACGCAAAACTAGAGAAATCGTCGTAGAGGGGGTTTTTATTAAGATAGGGTTTGTGGTGGATGCTAAATTAGTAGAAGGATTAGTGGATTTGGATGAACATAATCAGATAAAAATTTCTTGGGATGCCGAAACTTCCGCTCAGGGGATTTTTGCTGCTGGCGACTTAACTAATATTTCTTATAAACAAATCATCATTTCTGCTGGTTGGGGAGCCACTGCTGCGCTTAAAGCTTATGAGTATTTACAAAAAATTCGGGGATTAAGAGGCGCTAAAATAGATTGGGGTAGGGTTGGTAAGTAGCTTGTGGCTAATAGCATATAGCTAATAGTTTTTATTTAAGTTTTTATGTCTGTATTTAAAAATGCTTTACAACAACTAAAAAAGGCGGCGGGATATGTCAAAATTAGTCCCGCTACTTTAGAACAGCTTAAAAAACCAGAACGGATTTTGCAGTTTTCTTTACCAGTAATAATGGACAATGGTGACATACGGATTTTTGAAGGTTACCGTGTGCAGTATACTTCTGTCCGCGGGCCTTATAAAGGCGGATTGCGTTATCATCCACAAACTAATTTGGATGAAGTTAAAGCCCTGGCTTTTTGGATGGGGATAAAATGCGCTGTAGTAGACATTCCTTTAGGTGGTGGTAAGGGTGGAATTATGGTTGACCCTAAAAAATTATCAAAAGGAGAACTTGAGCGTTTAACCCGCGTCTTTACTCGCCGTTTGGTTCCCTTTATCGGTCCAGAGCAAGATATTTTGGCGCCGGATGTTAATACTAACCCAGAAATGATGGGTTGGGTTATGGATGAATATTCTCAAATAGTTGGCAAAAAAATTCCTGGTGTGGTTACTGGTAAGTCTTTGGAGCTGGGCGGTTCACAAGGCCGCGCTGAAGCCACTGGTAAAGGCGGCCTTTATGTTTTAAATGAGTTAGCCAAAAAATTAAAATTGAATCCTAAAAAAACTAGAATTATAGTACAAGGATTTGGGAATGTTGGTTTTAATTTTGCCAATTTAGCTTATCAGGCCGGTTATAAAATAATTGGTTTATCAGATTCACAAGGTGGTATTTATTCTAAAAAAGGTATAAGTATGAATCCAAAGCATGTTATGCAAGATAAAAAAGCACGAGGTTTAATTGCCGGATGTTATTGTATAGGTTCGGTTTGTGATTGTAAGAATTTTAAGCAGGTTACTAATAAACAATTATTAGAATTGCCAACTGATATTTTAGTGTTGGCAGCTTTGGAAAACCAAGTAATCAAAGTTAATGCCGGTCGCATTAAAGCTAAGGCTATTATAGAAATGGCTAATGGCCCAACTACGCCCGAGGCAGATGCCAAATTAGCCAAGCGGAAAATTATAGTAGTGCCAGATGTTTTGGCTAATGCTGGTGGTGTTACTGTTTCTTATTTTGAATTAGTGCAGAATTTACAACAGTATTATTGGACTGAAGATGAAGTATTTAATAAATTAAAAACAATTATGATTAAAGCTTTTACTGATGTTTGGCAAAAAGCTCAAGATTTAAAAATTGATTTACGTACCGCGGCTTTTGTTCTGGCATTAGAAAGAATAGGTAAGGCCATGGAGGCGAGAGGAAAATTTTAGAATTTATAAGAATTAATGTTTATTAATTAGTGAATTGGAATTTAGAATAAATTATATTCATTTAATGACAAGATAAACTTTTCCTGTAAAAGATTCGGCATAATTAAGCCAGATACATTTGATTCATTTTAAGGAATAATTCATGCAAATGATCTCATGGTCTTTGCTTGGAAAATAAAAAAGCGTTCACTTATTTGCGAACGCTTTAAATTTTTAACAGAGTTATTTTGGCAGTTTTTAATTTTTCCATAATAATATAATTACTATTTGAAGCAATAGAAGCGTTAATACAGCCAACTTTATTTTTAAAGGAACTCCTTTTGTTCCTCTGATTACAAAGATAAGACCGAGAATCAAGCAGAGTAGAGAGATAATAGATGGAACTAAAATTAAGGTATGAAATTCAAATTTTAGCCAACCATCAATGGACATTGCTCCAAACATTATAGAGGCTTCTAGCAACATTAATCCTCGTAAAGTATCGAATTTCGTTTTTTTAAACATTAGTTTTTCCTTTTTAATTTTTAAAGTTCATTATTTGTTATTTTGTTTTTAACTCATTATCATAAGCTATGACTAAAATTATGTCAATATATTTAGTTAGTTTAAATTATAATTGGCTAATATTAGCTAAATATTAAAATATTAATAAAAAATATTGGCTTAAATAAAGGCGAGGCGCGGGTTTATTTAGCTGCTTTGGGTACAAAACCAGCTTCTTTATCTGTTATAGCTAAAAAAGCTGATATTAAAAGAACCACTGCTTACAATTACATCAGTAGTTTATTAGAACAAGGCTTATTATCTAAATCAGTAGTCGGTAAGAGAATCGTTTATACTGCTGAAAAGCCAAATAAATTATCGATCCTTTTAGAGGAGCGAAAAGTGGTGTTAGATAAATTGTTGCCTGATTTACAGAATTTATATAATACTATCTCGCAGCAGCCGCGGGTTGAGTTTTATGAAGGAAAGAAAGGAATAGAAATTGTTTATAAAAAAATTTTTGCTACTACTAAAATTATTTATGCTATATTTTCTCCAGAAAGAGCATTTAAAGTTTTTACTAAAGAAGAAAATGAACAATTTTTCACTTTACTTTATAAGAACGGTGGTTTAATTTATGATTTGTTAGAGGAGATACATCCTTAGCGCGCGATTATGCTAAGCATAATTATCGTCAAAAAATTAGTCATACTAAATTTTTACCAAAAGGAATGAAATTTTCTACCGATATATTAGTAGCTGGTGATCAATTAGCCATGATTTCATTTCAAAATTTATCAGCTACCTTAATTACTAATAAGGAAATAGCCGAAACCCAGCAGATGATATTTAAACTTATTTGGCAATTAGTATGAGGCCATCATGGAAGTATGAAAAAAAGCTGTGGCGACGAGGTTTTAGTTTGGTAGCTGGAGTAGATGAAGCAGGCCGAGGCGCTTTGGCTGGGCCGATTGTAGCAGCAGCAGTTATTTTTTCGTCTGCTGTTTTAAAATCTAAACCCACTTGGTTTAAACAAGTTAAGGATTCTAAAAAATTAACCCCGGCCTTACGTCAAGTGCTTTATAAAAAAATCATTAAGACAGCGAAAGCTTGGGCAGTTGCGCAGATTGATAATAAACAAATTGATAAGCAAGGTATTCAAGCCGTCAATATTAAAGTGGTAAACCAAGTGATAGCTAAACTTAAATTACAACCAGATTATCTATTAGTTGATTTTATAGCTGGTTTTAAATCTAGATTACCGTTTACTTGTGTGATTAAAGGTGATAGCAAGATTTTTTCTGTTGCCTGCACCTCTATTGTAGCCAAGGTTTGGCGAGATAGATTAATGAAAAATTATCATAAAAAATATCCCGCCTATAGTTTTCATCAACATAAAGGCTATGGAACGCGAGAGCATCGCTGGGAAATTAAAAAATATGGGATTTGTCCTTTACACAGAAAAAGCTTTAAATCGGCTTAATTATTTCAACTTCTAAATTCCAGCTTCTAGCTTCTAGTTTTCAATAAGTGTTATAATTAAATTATGAGAGAGCAGTTGATTACTACTAAATTACTTAATCCTCAAGAGCTTTTAACCAAACAATTAGAGTTAAAATATGGTAATTATGTGGGAGATTTAGGTTGCGGAGGTGCTGGTTACTTTTCTATACCAGCAGCTAAATTAGTTGGTGGCCGAGGTAAAATATATGCTGTAGATATTTTGAAATCAGCTTTAGAAGGAGTTAAGAGCAAAGCTAAATTAGAAAATATTTTAAACATTGAAACAGTCTGGTCAGATTTAGAAAGATTGGGAGCTACTAATATTCCAGAAGCCACTTTAGATAGTGCTTTATTGATTAATATTTTGTTTCAAAGTAGAGATAATAAAACTTTATTTGAAGAAGCTAAAAGATTATTAAAACAAGGCGGTAAGTTATTAGTGGTTGACTGGAAAATTGAGCCAACTCCTTTTGGTCCGCCTATTACTGATCGTATGTCGCCAGAAAAAGTTAGAGCTGTAGCTTTAACTATAGGATTTTCTGAAGAAAAATTTTTTGATGCCGGACCTTATCATTACGGATTTATATTTATTAAATAGCCAATCATGTTGGAAAGATATTTAAACTGGTCTTATTGGTTTTCTACCCGAGCTGTGCCATTTACCGAGCAAGTCGCTCGATATTTTTTAGTGACTTTAATAGTTATGGCGGTAATTGGTTTGGTAGCTAAAATTATAGGTTGGTATAGAAAAATTTTACCTTGGGGCAAACTTTATAAAAGAATTGGCAATTTACTTTTAACCGAAGTTGTTTTATTAGGAATAAATTTCTTTTTTACCCAGACTAGTACACCAGCTTTAGGTTCGCGTTGGTGGTTTGGTTTATGGTTATTAGTAGCCATTATTTGGTTAGTTTTTATTTTGCGCTATGCTATTTGGCATTTACCTAAAGAGCTTAGAGATAGAAAAATAAGGCAAGAATTTGAAAAGTATTTACCAAAAAGTAAAAATAACTAATGCCGCATTTACGGCAACAAATAGGAAAAAGAGGGGAGGAATTAGCGGTCGATTTTTTAGGCAAGCTGGGAATTTTTATTATTGACCGAAATTATCATTTTAGCCGGTATGCGGAGATTGATTTGATTGGTCAAGATCAAGATGAGCTAGTATTCATTGAAGTAAAAACTAGAAGCAGTACTGATTTTGGGCGACCAGAAGAGGCGGTTAATAAATTTAAGCAGGAAAAAATTAGACAAGCAGCTGAAAGTTATATTTTAAGACACCCACAATTATCAGCTAAATATCGTTTTGATGTGGTGGCTATTACTTACCAAGATAGTAAACCACAGATTCAATATTTTAAAAATATAAATTTAACAACTTGACACCCTTTTGTAGTAGACTTTCTACTTTTGTATCAGAGAACCAGACTGAAGTTCCGATATTAAAACTCGAAAGTCAAAATTAAGGAAACGCTTTGGAGGCATCAACTTTGTGTAAGCTAAAATATCGAAGTATAATAAAACATACCAACCATTCGCTTGTTAGTGGAGTATATTTTAGTTAGCTTGACATTTTTTATCAAGAGTCTATAATGCTGATAGGCTAGTATTTTTATACTAGTCATTTTTTAAAGCTTAAATTTTATGAAACAAGCATCTCCTATTGTGCAAGCGATTGAACAAATTTGCGAAGAGAAGAATATTCCTATGTCTTCTGTTCTAGAAACTATTGAGCAAGCTTTGGCAGCTGCTTACCGTAAGGATTTTGGTCAAAAAAACGAGAATATCAAGGTTGAGTTTGATCCGGCTACCGGAGCTTCACAAGTATTTAATATTAAAACGGTAGTTGATGGTCCGGTTGAAGGTGAAGAAACTATTAATGAGAAAAAAGAGATATTATTAGCCGATGCTCAGAAAATCAAGCCTGATATAAAAATTGGTGATCAGTTAAAAATCGAACTAAAAGTGCCTGCTAATTATGGACGTATGGCAGCGCAGACAGCTAAGCAGGTTATTATCCAACGTTTGCGAGAAGCAGAACGCAATGTTGTTTTTTCTGAATACAAAACTAAAGAAGGTCAAGTGTTATCAGGAATAGTGCAACGTATAGATGGTCGAACAGTTTTTGTTAATTTAGGCCACACTGTGGCAGTAATGCCTTATAGTGAACAAGTGCCTAAGGAACATTATGTTCCTGGACAACGTTTGCGAGTATTTTTATTAGCAGTTAATTCCTCTAGTAAAGGTCCGGAGGTAATTGTTTCACGTGCACACCCGGAGATAGTCAGACAATTGTTTACTATGGAAGTACCAGAAATAGCTTCTGGTGCTGTGATGATTAAAGCTATATCTAGGGAAGCTGGTAGTCGTACTAAAATCGCTGTAGCTACAGAAGATGAAAATATTGATCCTATTGGTTCTTGCGTTGGGCAGCGTGGCACTAGAGTACAAACAGTCATTAGTGAGTTAAGTGGCGAAAAAATAGATATTATTTCTTGGAGCGAAAATCCAGAAAAGTTTATTATTGCTGCTCTATCGCCAGCTAAAGTCCAAGGTGTAACTTTAGATGAAGCTAATCATACCGCCAAGGTGGAAGTGGCCCCAGATCAATTAAGTTTGGCTATTGGTCGTGGCGGACAGAATGTTCGTTTAGCGGTGAAATTAACTGGTTGGAAAATTGATATTGTGGGGGTTGGCGGTGAGCCAATATCTTTAGAAGACGAAGCAACAGCCACAGGTGAAGAGATTAGTGAAGTTGCTGAACCAGCTCAGGATAAGAAAGAAGAAGGAGCAATCAAAGTTGCGGAAGAAATAAAGACAGATGAGTCTCCAGCTCCAGAATCAGAAACTAAAACAATTAATAAACAAGATTAGTAAATAATTAATAATTAATTTTATAAGCCTATGCTAATTATTCCAGTAGTAATTTCTATACTCTCTTTACTTTTTGTTGGATACCTTATTTCTTGGATCAAAAAGTGTGATATGGGGACATCTAAGATGCAAGAAATATTTATGGCCATCAAAAATGGGGCTAATGCTTTTTTGAAAAGGCAGTATAAAACTATTGGTATTATGGCTGTAATTTTAGCTATCGCTTTATTTATTGCTTATACTCTTGGTGGTAAATGGATTTTAGGTTTGCAAACCTCTTTGGCATTTCTTTTTGGCGCTTTGTGTTCCAGTTTATCAGGATTAATTGGTATGTGGATTTCAGTTCGTTCCAATGTGAGAACAGCTTCAGCTGCCCAAACCAGTTTTAGCAAAGCTTTGACTATTGCTTTACGAGGCGGGGCGGTTTCAGGAATTACTATTGTAGCCATGAGTTTATTAGGAATCAGTGGGCTTTATTTTATTTATAATAGTGTTGGTTATGCCCCAAAGCACATCCCATCTTTATTGGTTGGTTTTGGTTTTGGCGCCAGTTTAGTAGCTTTATTTGCTCAATTAGGCGGCGGAATTTATACCAAAGCTGCTGATGTGGGAGCGGATTTAGTAGGAAAAATTGAAAAGAACATTCCTGAAGATGATCCTAGAAATCCCGCGGTCATTGCCGATTTAGTAGGTGATAATGTTGGTGATTGTGCTGGAAGAGGGGCTGATTTATTTGAATCAACCGCTGCGGAAAATATCGGTGCTATGATTTTAGGGGTTGCTTTGTATCCATATTTTAGTATAGGTGGAATTCTTTTTCCTTTAGTAATTAGAGGTTTTGGTTTAATCGTTTCTATAATTGGAGTTTTAGTAGCTCGGGCCCGGGAAAATGATGAGCCATTAAAAGCTTTAAATAAAGGTTATTTTGTAACCAGTTTACTAGCTGCTATAGCTTTTTATTTTGTCACCATGGAAATGCTACATAATATATTATTCTTTTATGCTGGCTTGATTGGTTTAGCCGCTAGTTTAGTGTTTGTCTTTATAACCCAATATTATACTGAGCATAAGTATCGTCCGGTGCAGGAAATTGTTAAGGCTTCCGAGACTGGCCACGCTACTAACATTATTGCTGGTTTTGGAGTTGGTTTAGAATGTACTGCAGCTACCGTAATTACTATTGCTATAGCTTTACTAGGTTCTTATAAATTAGGTACTATGACCGGGTTGCCTTCAGGCGGTATATATGCTACAGCAGTAGCTACCATGGGAATGTTGGCTACAGCCGCTTATATTTTAGCCATGGATACTTTTGGACCAATTACTGATAATGCTGGAGGTATTGTAGAGATGTCTGGTTCATCAGAAAATGTTCGCCTTATTACTGATAAATTGGATGCTGCTGGTAATACCACTAAAGCTTTAACTAAAGGTTATGCTATGGGTAGCGCTGCTTTGGCAGCTTTTCTACTATTCTCGGCTTATTTTGAAGAAGCTAAATTAACTTTTGTTAACTTAGCTAAAATTGAGGTGTTTGTAGCTGGTTTATTTGGCGCTATGTTAATTTTCTTCTTTAGCTCTTTGGCTATAAAGGCGGTTGGTAAAGCTGCTTCTAAGATAGTAGAAGAAGTTAGGCGTCAATTTAGAGAAAACATTGGTTTAATGCAAGGTACCAGTACTCCTGATTATGCCAAATGTGTAGATATTACCACCAAAGCTGCTTTAAAAGAAATGGTGGCCCCTGGATTGTTAGCAGTTTTAGTGCCAATTATAGTAGGGATTTGGCTTAAAGCTGAGGCTGAAGCTGGATTAATTATGGTGGGTACTATGGTGGGTGTGTTGTTAGCTACTGTTTTTAATAATAGTGGTGGCGCTTGGGATAATGCCAAAAAGTTTATTGAATTAGGAAATGCTGGCGGTAAGGGCGGCGATGTTCATAAGGCTACAGTTACTGGTGATACCGTTGGTGATCCTTTTAAAGATACTGCCGGGCCATCTTTGCACGTCTTAGTGAAATTATTAGGTACCCTTTCCTTGGCTTTAGCGGCATTATTCCTGTAATTTTGTTTTAGTAAATAATCAACAGATATTTCTCATATGAATTTATGAGGCATGAGAGTGTTATTATTTATTGGTAAGTTTTAAATATGCAAATAGAAACTACAAAAAAACCTGGCAGTCAAATTGAACTGGTTTTTAGTTTAAGCGAGGAAGAGTATTATAAAATAAAAAATCAAGCTGCGATAAATGTTTCACAGAAACATAAGATAGCTGGTTTTAGAGAAGGCAAAGCACCTTATGAAGTAATAGTTAAACAATTAGGAAAAGAAGTTTTGCAGGATGAAGAATTAATCTTGGCAGTTAGGCGATATTACTTGCCTTATTTAGCAGAACATAATTTAGAGGTGGTAGGTAAACCTGAAGTTAAGTTAGTTAACTCTAGTCCTTTTGTTTTTACCGTTATTTCTCCTTTATTACCAGAAGTTAATTTAGGGCAATGGGAAAAAATTAAACTTAACCATCGACCTATTAAAGTGGTAACTGGGGAAGTAGATAAAGTAATTAATGATTTGCGCAATAGCCGCGCTAGTGAAGCTTTGGTGGATAGAGAAGCAAAGTTAGGTGATTTGGTTAAGTTAGATTGGCAAATAGCAGTTGATGGAGTAAGTATAGATGGCGGGCAAGGAAAAGATTATTCAGTAATTTTAGGCCAAGGAAATCTATTGCCAGGTTTTGAAGATAATTTAGTAGGTTTAAAAACTGGCCAGAGTAAAGAATTTGAAGTAACCTTTCCTCAAAATTATCAAAAGCATTTAGCTGGCAAACAAGGCAAGGTTCAAACTAAAATTAAGGCAGTTTATGAGCGCACTTTGCCAGAGTTAACCGATGAGTTCGCTAAATTATTAGGCAGATTTACTTCAGTTAGCGATTTGCGCGCCAAGATTAAAGCTAATTTAGAAAAAGAAGCCCAAGTAGCCGAAGAGGATAGGTTAGAAAGAGAATTATTTGAAGAGTTTTTAAAGATAGCTACTATTACTGATATTCCTAAAATTTTAATTACTAATGAAACTGAAAAAATGATAGAAGAGCTAACTCATGCTGTAGAACAGAATGGTTTGGAGTTTTCTGAATACTTAAAATCATTAGGTAAAACCAAAGAGCAGTTAAAACAAGAATTTAAAGAGCAAGCAATTAAGCGCATTAAAACAGCTTTAATTATTCGTAAACTTAGCCAACAATATAATTTAGTAGTTGATGATAAAGTGGTAGATGAACAAATTGCCGTTGCCACTCAATATTTGCAAGATAATGATATCCGGCACGATTATTTTAATTCGGCTGATTATCGCGATTATGTAAAGAATGTTTTAACCAATCGTTTGGTAGTAGAATGGCTGAAAGATAAATTAGTTGCTAAAGAATAGATAATTATTTTTTACGCACCTCTTTTATAAAAGAGGTAATTTTAGGGTTGACAAAATAAGCTATAAAGCTTAAGTTGGGGCAAAAATAAGATATAAATCATTTTCTTTAACAACAAAAAGGAGTTTAAATCATGAGGATCATCTTTATTATTCTTGTTTTATTTTTGTTTTTTTATTCCATTGTTTGTATTTGCACAATAATAGGATCAAGTGTATGGTACTGATTATATAAGATCTATGGTGGTAGATGGTTATAGGATTTTTGTTTTAGATGGCTTTAATATTGTTCATATGTTTAGTGATACTGGGCAGTCCTGGCGATTCCTCTTAGTATTGGTTTGTCAGAAATTGGCGTTTTTAGCTTTGTTATAATAGATACCGTAATTTTTGTTGGGACTGGTGGTTAAGACCTTTATCGTTAGACGACGGCGAAAGTTATTTCTACGATGGTTTTTGGCTTTCCAGGTAACATTTACGGTTATAGAATTTTTAGTATTTAGTAAATATCTTTTTGTAAGGTTTATGGCTAGTGGAGTATGATGACGTCCATTATTTGAAATTGTTACTGGAAGTGACTTTGCTTATCAATTCTCTTCCGGCTGAAATATGATTTTTCTACCTCTTTCAGTAGTTAATAATCATAAAACAAACATTTTTCCAACAGTCGCCTTAGAGGCATTTACATATCAGGACATTTATATAGAAAAAGATACTCTGTCTGTTGGTGTTGGATATTGGCTAAAATTTGATTCTTATCAACGGGTGGCTATCGCAGGTGGCTGTCGATGAACAGGTATTTATCACTGATGCCATTTATACAAAGGAGGGTTGGAATATGATTGGGTCATCAAGTGAACTAATTTAAGTATCTACAATTATCAGCGATCCACTGGGGGTGTTTATCAATCTCAGTTGTTTGGTTATGACAAAATTTATTTTACATCAGATATAATTCACCCCGGTAAAGGATATTGAGTTTAAAGTAAGCCAGGATTGTAAGTTGATACTAGCAGCTGTGGGTTTAGATCTAGCTAAGACACAAACTACTCGCGTTCATATTGTTCTAACGAATGAGTTATCACCCTTACCACCTGATGAGATGTTAGCTGTCAATGCTATTTCACACAAGTATGCTTTGGAGCAGAATCATCCTAACCCTTTAACCCCACTATCACCATTGAGTTCATTGAATTCTTTTTGCCGCAGACAGGATTATGTAACTCTCAAAGTTTATAATCTATTAGAACAAGAAGTTGCTACTTTGGTGAATGAGACAAAGAGTTCGGTAATTTATACTGTTAATTAGGTAGCTGATGATAATACTCTCGGTGTATATTTTAGTCGTCTCATTTTTCAAAGTCAGACAAAATTAATCAAAATTCTCCTTATTAAGTAAGATTGAAACAAAAACCGTCTCGGAAATTTAGAGGCGACACTTTTTATTTATTCCTTGACAGAATATCCTGAAGGTTCTAAGTTAGGAGTATAAAAATAAGACAAAAATCACTTTCTTTAACAATTAAATAAAATAATTTACTAAAATATTCACAAAATAAAAAGGAGGTCGTTATGAAAACGATCTTTATATATGTATCCTTGATGATATTGGTCATCATTTTAATATCTGGATGTAAAAAAGATGATAATGAGCCAACTAGTAGTAAAGTCAGTCAAGGCATAACGGTATTTGTTAACTCTAATCCCGCGGGGGCAAATATAGATTTGGATGGTGGTGTTACCGGAAAAGTTACGCCATACACATTTACAAATCTGTCAGTTGGTACCCATCGGTTCCGTATCTATCGAAACGAGGATTATTCGCAACTCGATACTTCTCTTTATCTGCAAGAGAATGACGAACGAGTAATAACCGCTAATATAAAAATTCTATGGCGCGGTTCGTGGTCTGGTAGTAGTTTTGTTGGTAAATATCAAGTTGATAATATAATTTATGGTAACGGATATTGGGCACCACCATTTGATACGGTAAGAGTACCTACAACACTTAATGCCAGGATTACGATTTACTTTAATGATGAGAGATGCACATCCGGCGGTTCTTATCTTCGTTTAGGTAATCTTTCTTTGCCATTAGATAATTCACCCACAGTATTCACGACAAATGGTGATTTAATCCCCGGCACAAGAGGTAAACTATGGATCAACTATTCATATGGTGTCAATTGTTATCCTCAATATGGCCTTTATTGCTGCAGAAATGGAATTACGGTTACAAATGTTGTATTAGAAACTTTCTAGATTTATAAGATTGTTTTAATTGTTCTTTATAAGCGCTGTTTCTAGAAAATTAGAAACAACGCTTTTTTATTTTATCAACTTCAGCTAATCTTAAAGTAGTATGTTATTTGGTTCTCATATTTCAGCTTCAGGCGGAGTGGAAAAGGCGCCTGAACGCGCAGCCTCTGTGGGTTGTGAGGTTTTTCAATTTTTTTCACGCCCACCCCAAGGCGGACCAGCTTCTAAATTAACAGATAATATAATTCGGCAATTTAAAGATAATTGCCACAAATTCAAACAAGCAGAAAGTTATATTCACACACCTTACTATATAAATTTTGCTTCTACCATGCCACGTATTCGCTATGGATCAATCAATGTGGTTAGAGAAGAACTGGAGCGAGGTACTCTTTTGGGATGCAAATATGTGATGACGCATTTAGGTTCTACTAAATTAGCTGGGTCAAAACTTGGTTTTCACAAAACTTGGCGTTCCATTCAGAGAATTTTAGACGGTTATAAAGGAAGTTGCCAGTTGTTATTGGAAATATCATCGGGTGCTGGCGATTTAGTTGGTAGTACTTTTGAAGAGCTAAGAGATTTAATTAAAAATATTGAAAGTATTGTTAAATATAAAAACCAGGTCGGTATCTGCTTGGATACCTGTCATATGTTTGCTGCCGGTTATGATTTACGGACAACACAAACAGTTAAAAAAACTTTAGATGAATTTGGCAAAAAAATTGGCTTTAGATATTTAAAATTAATTCATGCTAATGATTCCAAAGGTGATTTGGGTGATAAGAAAGATCGGCATGAACACTTAGGCAAAGGAAAAATTGGTTTGGAGGGTTTTAAAGCTTTAGTGCAGGAGCCGAGATTAAAGAGGATAAATTTAGTTTTAGAAACACCCAAAGATAAGCCTCAAGATGATGTGAGGAATTTAGAGATTTTAAAAAAGTTTAGAGGTAAATAATAGATTTATAAGTTAAAAAATTCGCCTCGTTTTGTGGGAAAGTGGTGTTTTTGGTTGCGCTATGTGATCCGTCCAAAGTGGATTTATGTAGTGCTTCTAGTCCGATTAATTATAAGTATAACCCTTTGCAACTATCCTTATTTCAATCAGGACGCGTTCTTTTGCCATATATATAATCACACCAAAACCAGATTTTGGGGTTTTGGTGGACTTAATGGGTCTTGGATGGAACACCTCTTGGAACAGATAGTTTTGAAATGGCAACAGGTGTTCAATAGCTTCAGTATATACCCAAAAACGGCAATAGCATAGTTTTGTTGCTAACGGCTTCAGTTGTTTCCTATTTTAACAACAACCCTTTTATTAAGGAGTTTTCTTGTTTTGTAGTGGTGCGATTATTTGACGAAATCCGAACCTTTTTTGACGAAAATCCGGACTGCGAATTTTGACCCGCCTGCCGGCGAGGCAGGTTGCCGCGCTTCGCGCGGCAGGAACAAAAACTTTTCCGCTCGGGCGGGCAAAAAGGAAGGGGGTTGGGGGGAAGGAATTTTTGCCCGCCCTCGCTTTCGCCGCTTCTTTTTT
>JBBIVB010000017.1:0-20819 GCA_037439965.1 Candidatus Veblenbacteria bacterium
TTGATGGTGGACGGATTATCTATCTTTTGGACTGCGGGCATTTGGCGATACTCAAATTTCCTACATTTTGGGCAGAAAACACCTCACAAGGAAAATTTATGTTGAGTATCGCCTTTGGGCAAAGCAAATACTATGTGGATTCGCTTGCCGAGAATACGAAGCGTGGATTGCGCCAAAAAGTGAGGCGCGGAGAATATCCCTCGCTTGCTCCGATTGGATATATCAACGACGTGCGAACAAAATCTATCATCGTAGATAAAAAGAAGTCAGCTATTATTCGCCACGCATTTGAGCTATACGCGCAAAATAACTCTCGACTTGAGGATATTTCCAATTTTTTGGCGCAATCCGGCGTTCATTCCAAAAACGGCAAGCGACTCCACCGAGACAGAATTTCTTTTATTCTTTCCAATCCGTTCTACGTTGGCTTGTTTAGATATGCTGGTGAAATCCACGAAGGCAAGCACCAGCCAGTCGTCTCAAAGAAAATTTTTGATAAAGTCCAAGAAGTGTTGAAGCAGAGAGGAAAGCCAAAAACGAAAGGTAGGGTTGAAAAGCCATTCGTCGGTTTAATGCGTTGCGACGAGTGCGGAAGAATGATAACTGCCGAAATCCAAAAAGGTCATACTTACTATCGTTGCACCAAGAAAAACACTGTTTGCAAACAACCATATATTCGTGAGGAAGAACTGGATCGGCAGTTATCATCTCTGCTTCAAAAATTTTCTCTGAGACCAGATTGGGCGGCGGGATTAAGAAAAAAATTAGCCAAAGAAGAAAAAAGTGCCGCCCAATCCTCAACCGCTTTTGTTCAAGAATCTCGAGAGAAGATCAAAGTTATTGCTGTCAAACTCCAGCGACTTCTTGATGGATATTTGGAACAAGATATTGAGAGAGAAATTTATCGTGAAGAAAAAGCAAAGTTGCTTTCCGAAAAGAAGTCGCTGGAGGAGCAATCTTTCAACCTTGAACAAAAGCGGACTGGCTGGCTCGAACCGATGTCAGAATGGATAAAAGAGGCAGAATTTCTGCCTAAAATCGCACAAGAGAGCAACCTTTTTGCGAAAAAGGTTGCAGCCGAAAAACTTTTCGGCTCGAACCTCGTTTTGGCCAACCGCGAGGCGCGCCTGCGCGCGCCGAGCGGTGAGGATTTGTCAGGGCAAACTCAATGGACGGCACTTCGTGCCGCCCATCAAATGGCTTCCAAAAAGCCGTCTAGTTTTATCGTGGTGCCCTCGAGAGGAATCGAACCTCTATTAGCGGCTTAGAAGTCCGCGGTTCTATCCATTGAACTACAAGGGCATGATTAGCAAATGGCCAGTGGCAAATAGCTACATTTATTTATAACTTATGCCTTATTTTAAGTTGCTTGTCAACTTTTTCTACGGCGCGAATGAAAGGCCCGATATACCTCTTTTAATTGTTTATCGGTTATGTGTGTATAAACTTGGGTAGTGGTAATACTAGAATGCCCTAACATAGTTTGTACAGCTCTAATATCTGCACCTGAAGATAATAAATCGGTAGCAAAGGAATGACGCAGAGTATGAGGTGTAACTTTTTTAGAAATGCCGGCTACCTTACGATAATACTCTACTGCCCGCTGTACACTACGAGCAGTTAAAGGGTGTGATTTCTTTTGATTTTTCTCTCTGCCTTTGGCTGCTCTATCATGTCCTACAAATAAAGAGGGATCCAAATCAGTGCGCTGGTCTAAATATTTTTTTAAATGATATTTAGCTTGTGCTGATAAAAATACTAATCTTACTTTGCCGCCCTTGCCTTTAACTGACAACTCATCCTTACTTAAATTTATTTGCTCCTTTTTTAGATTAACCAATTCGGAAACACGTAAACCAGTAGAAAATAATAATTCTAAAATTGCTTTATCGCGTAATTTTACTATCTCACTTTCATTAGTCCTAAGTGGTGCGTCCAATAATCTCTCCAAATCTATTCCTTCTAAAAATTCTACCTGCCGATCACCTTGTTTGGCTAATTCTATCTTTTCTGGAGCCAACGACTCTATATCTCGTTTACGTAAATATTTAAGAAAGGAACGCAAAGCAATTAAATGATAATTTTGTGTGGTACGAGAAAGTTCATTATTGACTCTGCCTTGAAAACGATTAAGCCAAAGGCGAAATAACCTCACCTGTTCTAAAGTTATATCTTCTGTTTTCGGTGCGCGACCTAACTTACTTTTAAGCCAAACCAAAAAACGTGTTAAATAAAAATCATAATTGCGCACGGTTAATTTACTGCGCCCGCGTTCTATTTCTAAATACTCTAAAAAGTTATGGATTAAATCATGTAAAGAAGCCATATTACTCTTTTATTTTACGACACTATTGACAAATTATCAATCTTGCACTATACTTAACTGATTTAAAAATAAAAATTGTTCAACCTTAAAAAAGGTAGAAAAATGTCCCAAGGTATAAATTTAACCAAAGAAGAAAAGCGAATTCTTTATGGAAACCCCTGGAAAAAATCATGATTGTTTTGGTGATTTTAGGAACTTTCGTGCTATTAATTTATTTATTAAACTTAGCACACATTGAGCTTGCTAAAAGTGACCCATATTATGATTTTAACAGAAATTATAACGGATTCTGGGCTATGATATTTAATACTATTTGGTTATTAATCAAAGCTACATTAAATTTAATTTTATTTATTTTTACTTGGGTTTTTTATTTACTTTGGCACTACCCTTTAGCTAGCTTAATTATCCTAGCTATAATTATCTTGAGTATAATTGGCGGCTTCGGTAGCAGCCATCATTAAAAATAGAAAACAATAAACCATCGTCTTATGGAGCGATAGTTTTTATTTTCCTTGAATACTTGATTTAATTACTATCTTATGCTAAGCTTGGTTCGTTAAATAATTATCGCTTAGCTTGGTTTACGGGGCTATTTATCCTCTTCCGTTTACTAGGCAAGCAGAAAGGGGAAATATGTTAGATAAACAAACAAAGGATAAAATAATTGGTAAATTTAAGATTCATGCCCAAGACACGGGCTCAGCCGAGGTTCAGATTGCTATTTTAACTGAAGAAATTAACCGCCTGACTGAACATCTAAAAACTCATAAAAAAGACTTTTCTTCCCGCCGCGGATTACTTAAAAAAATAGGTCAAAGACGACGCCTACTAAAATTTTTAAAAAGAGAAAACGAGAAATCCTTTGAACAAATTGTTAAAAAGTTAAAAATTAACATAAAAATATCTGATGTACCACAAGAATTACCAGAAGAAATGGAAGATAAACAGGAAGTAGAAGTAGAAAAAGAGGAAACTAATAAAGAATAATTATGGTACAACATAAAGAACAACGCGTAGGAATATTTGTGGATGTGCAAAATATGTATTATTCCGGACGTAATTTATATGGGGCCAAAATAAATTTTGGCGCAATTTTAGAACAAGCTGTTAACAATCGTAAATTAATTCGCGCTATTGCCTATGTTATTAGGGCAGAAGCGCCTGAAGAATTAAAATTTTTTGAAGCTTTAGATAAGCAGGGTTTTGAGTTGAAAATGAAAGATTTACAAATATTTTCTAGCGGCTTTAAAAAAGGTGACTGGGATGTTGGTTTAACTATTGATGCTATTTCTATGGCTCCCAAACTTGACGTGGTGGTTTTGGTAACTGGTGATGGTGATTTTGTGCCTTTAATACGCTATTTACAATTTTTAGGACAACGAGTGGAAGTTATAGGTTTTGGACAAACTACTTCCCAAAAACTAATTGAAGCAGTAGATAATTTTTTTGATTTATCAAGTAATCCAAAAAAGTTTTTAATTAATAAAAAATAATTATCGGTTTAACCAGGGGAGGAATTGGATTTATTAGATGTTGTTTGAAAAGAAATTAACTCTAGTTAACAAGCTAAAGTTAAATTCCTCTCAAATAACATCTGTCCATATCTTCTCCCTCTTGGTTTAAATCCAAGGAGAAAATAACATGTCGGATGTTAAAAAATTTAGCCAAGAAATAGCCGGCAAAACATTAAGTGTAACTATTGGTCAATTAGCTAACCAAGCGCATGGCAGTTGTACTGTTCAATATGGAGACACAGTAGTATTAGCTACTGTGGTACAAGCCCGAGAATCTCGTGAAGGAATAGATTTCTTTCCCTTGTTAGTTGATTATGAAGAACGACTTTATGCCGCAGGAAAAATCAAAGGTTCTCGTTTTATAAAAAGAGAAGGTCGACCTACTGACGAAGCTGTCTTAACCGCTCGTATGATTGATCGTTCTATTAGACCTTTATTTAAAGGTATGGAACGTAAAGATGTACAAGTGATGATTACCGTTCTCTCAGTAGACCATGAAAATGATCCCGATATACCATCTTTAATAGCAGCCTCTATAGCCTTAAGTATTTCTAATGTACCTTGGAATGGACCTCTGGCTGCTGTTCGCATTGGACGTATTAACGGTGAATGGTGTTTAAACCCTTCTTATGAAGCACGCCAAAAAAGTGATTTGGATATTGTGGTAGCTGGCACTGCTGAAGAAATAGTAATGCTTGAAGGTCAAGGGCAGGAAACTCCTGAAGAAATAATCAGTGCAGCTATAGTTTTCGGACATAAGCAATTAACTAAAATCATACCTTTTATTAAAGAAATTATTAGTCAAACAGGTAAAAATAAAATTGTTGAAGAAACGGAATTCGGCTCTGATATTATTAATAAAATTAGCCAGAAAATTAATTCTTATTTGGGTGATAAAATTAATAATATTTTTCCTTACCCATCACGTTTAGAATATCATCAATTAGTTGACCAACTAAAAATTGAATTGGATGAAAAATTAAAAGCTGATAATGAAGTTTCTAAAGAAGAACGTACTTTGGGTATTAAAATGTTTGAAGAAATTTTAGACCAACAAATGCGTCAATTAACTTTAACTAAAGGAATTAGAGTTGATGGCAGAAAATTAGATGAATTAAGACCTTTAAATGCTCAAGTAGGTATTCTTCCTCGCACTCATGGCTCTGGTCTTTTTAGTAGAGGAGAAACTCAAGTTTTATCTATTGTCACGCTAGCTTCTCCTTCAGCTGAACAAATTCTAGATGGCATGGAAGAAGAAGGGAAAAAACGTTATATGCATCATTATAATTTTCCTGGATTTTCAGTAGGTGAGGTAGCGCCGGTTAAATCTCCTGGTCGCAGGGAAATTGGTCATGGTGCTCTGGCTGAAAAAGCTTTATTACCAGTTTTACCTGATAAAGAAACTTTCCCTTATACTATCAGAGTAGTCTCGGAAGTATTATCGTCTAATGGTTCCTCTTCCCAAGCTTCAGTCTGTGGTTCAAGTTTAGCTCTAATGGACGCAGGAGTACCAATTAAAAGAACAGTAGCGGGGGTGGCTATGGGTTTATTAACTGATCCAAAAAATAAATCTCATTATGCTATCTTAACTGATATTCAAGGTATTGAAGATCACTCGGGAGATATGGATTTTAAAATTGCTGGAACAGAAAAAGGGATCACTGCTCTTCAATTAGACATTAAACTTGGTGGTATCTCAAATAAAATCTTAAGCGAAACTTTGTTTCAAGCTAAAACCGCTCGACAAATTATTTTACAAACTATGAACAAAGCTATTGATAAACCACGATCAGATCTCTCTCCTTATGCTCCTCGTATTACTTCCTTCCGTATCCCAGTAGAAAAAATTAGGGATGTTATTGGACCTGGTGGAAAAGTTATTAATGAAATTATTGAAGCTACTAATGTTACTATTGATATTGAAGATGATGGTTTAGTAATGGTAACGGCTGTTTCGCCGGAAGCTTCAACTAAAGCTATTGAATGGATTAAAAATTTAACCCGCGAAGTAACGATAGGTGAAATATTCCAAGGTCGAGTAACGAGAATTATGAATTTTGGTGCTTTTGTAGAGGTTTTACCAAAACAAGAAGGTTTGATACATATTTCTGAATTAGCTTGGCATCATGTAAATAAAGTTGAGGATGTGGTTAAAATAGGAGATATCATTCCAGTTAAAGTAATAGGGATTGATGAACAAGGTAGAATTAATCTATCACACAAGCAAGCCTTACCCCGGCCCGAAGGGTTGGTTGAACAAAAACAAACTAATTATCATAAACTACCAAGATCTAAATTTAAGCCTAATAAACGCCGGGAAAGGTTCTGATTCCTCTTTGATTTGTGGATAAACTGTAAAAAGTAATTTTTTGAGCACTCTAAGTGTTCAGTGATTATTTTATTAAATTGGCTAAAATAAGCTAAATGGTATGTATTGACCATATATTTAAAATATGGTATATTGTAGATAGATAAAACTGTGGATATTAAAAACTAACTAATATTGGTAGAGAAAAAGGTTGCTTCGAATTTTAAAAATTAGAATTAACCTTTTTCTCTACTGTTTCTATTTAACTTGGGTCTTTAAACCTCACTTAAAAAGACCAACTAAAAATGGAAACAAAAATAAAAACGGCAGGATACAATCTAATTTTGTGTCTTGACCATAGAAGTGGTAGAGAATAAATGCGTGATGATCTGAAACTTAACAATCAAAGTGAGGATTGCGCCCTAAGGCACTCGAGGATATATTCTTTCCTAAATTTCCCTCTAAAATTGAGGGAGGTCTAAGAAGGTAGCGCGAGTGTCGTAACATACGGGGCTATGAGCTCAATAATTAATTTTGTAAATTAAAAAACGGGGCTCCATAGCCCCGTTTTTTGTTATACTAATAAAACTATATTAATTCAGGATTGTTAATTTAAAGTTAATTATGGTATAATCTTGTTCGTGTTTAAACCCTAAAACTATGGACAAAAATTTTCTATTACAAATGGAAAAACAATTAAAAGAACAGCAAGCTAAGTTAGAACATGAATTAGCTACTTTAACTGATAACGAAATTAATGGCCACGGTTCAACTTATCCTCAATATGGCGACAAAGAAGATGAGAATGCGGCTGAAGTGGCTACTTTTTCTGATAATTTATCTTTACAACTATCATTAAAACAAAATCTCAAAGACATACAAAAGGCTTTGGGAAGAATTAAGAAGGGTACTTATGGCATCTGCAATTACTGCCAGCAAGAAATTGATGAACGCCGGCTTCGAGCCAGACCAGAATCTGGTTCTTGTATTAACTGTAAAAACAAACGCTTAGCTAATAAATAATGAATTGTTATAAATATCTCTGGTTTATTAACTTACTACTCTTGGCCTTCCTAGATCGTTTAACTAAATATTTTGCCTTGCTATCAGAAAAAATTTTAAGGAGGGATTTTTTGTATTGGTCTCCAACTATCAATTCTCAAGCCATCTTTGGTATTAAATTACCTTACTTGACAATTTTAATATTTAATATTTTTGTTTTACTAATAATTGGTTATCTATTTTTTCTCTTCTCTAAACAAAAAAGATATCATTACCTGATGCCTTTGGGTTTAATAATGATTGGTGGCTTAAGTAATTTTTTTGATCGTTGTTTCTGGGGAGGGGTAATAGATTTTATAAATTTACCTTTGTGGCCGACTTTTAATTTGGCTGACGTTTATTTAATTATTGGTTTAGGGTGGTTTATAAAAAAATCTTATCGCTTGTTTTATGTCTAGTAAAGTTTTTACTGTTGCCCTTTCAGGATTAGCTACTGCAGGAGTAGAGGTGGAAGCTGATTTATCGTCACAACTTCCTGGTATTTTTATAGTTGGCTTACCAGATAAGGCTGTAGAAGAAGCTAAGGAAAGAGTTCGCTCGGCTTTAAAAAACAGTGGTTTAGAATTTCCGCGTCATAAAGTAACTGTTAATTTGGCACCAGCTGATTTACGCAAAGAAGGCTCGGCTTATGATTTGCCGATGGCGGTGGCTATTTTATTAGCCTCTGGACAACTCAAACCAGTAGAGCCCTTAGACAATAGTTTATTTGTTGGTGAATTAACTCTAGATGGCCAAATTAGACCCGTACCAGGGGTGTTAGCCATAGCTAAACGCTGCCAAAAAATGGGTTTTACTAAATTATATGTGCCTAAAGATAATGCAGCGGAAGCAGCTTTGGTAGATAATTTAAAGATTTACGGTATAGATAAACTTACCACTTTACTAGCACATCTAAGCGGCCAGGAAATACTTTCATCTCAACCTGTTACTGATTTGAATTCATATCAAGCAAAATTCTATGAATCACCTTTAGATTTATCCGATATCAAAGGCCAAGAACAAGCCAAAAGAGCTTTAGAAATAGCTGCTGCTGGCGGACATAACTTACTTTTATCCGGCCCCCCTGGTACAGGTAAAACACTACTAGCTCAAGTAATGGCTAATATCTTGCCACCATTAGACAGGGAGGAAATTTTAGAAGTCACAGAAATTTATAGTGTAGCTGGATTATTAAAACCAGGAGAGATTGCTAAAACCGATCGACCGTTTCGCTCTCCTCATCATACCGCTTCTGATATTGCTTTAGTGGGTGGGGGTTCTATACCTAAACCTGGAGAAATTTCTTTGGCTCATCGAGGTGTTTTATTCTTAGATGAAATAGCTGAATTTTCTAGACAAGTCTTAGAAAATTTACGACAACCTTTAGAAAGTGGCTCTATTATTATTTCGCGAGCTTCGGGTAGCGTAAGTTTCCCGGCAAAATTTATTTTAGTGGGGGCAATGAATCCTTGCCCCTGCGGTTTTGCTGGTGATCCGGAAAAACCATGCACTTGCACACCAGCTATGATTTATAAATATCAACGTAGACTTTCAGGACCATTGCTAGATAGATTTGATCTACATGTAGAGGTAATGCGTCTGCCATTTGAAAAATTAGTTACTACTAGTGGTGAAAAAACTAAATTAGTACAACAAAGAGTAAAAAATGCTCGTTTAATACAAAAACAACGCTTTCAAAATTTGCCCTGCAAAACAAATTCAGAAATGGATTTAAGAATTCTACGTGAAGTCTGTCCTTTGTCAGAAACAGCCTTGGAATTACTAAGACAAGCAGTTAATAAATTTCATTTATCAGCTAGGGTGTATAATAAAATAATTAAAATTGCCAGAACTATTGCTGATTTAGATAATCAAACCAATATTGAGACCAAACATTTAGCTGAAGCTATACAATACCGTCCCCATCTAAATCAAAATTTATAAATTTATTTATTACCGTTTAATATAATTCAACGGGTTAGCCAGCCTACCATTAACCCTTACTTCAAAGTGTAAATGTGGTCCTGTAGATCTACCAGTAGAACCTATTAAAGCTATTAATTGGCCTTTTTCTACCTGATCACCTACCGAAACTAAAAGTCTACTACTATGAGCGTATAAAGTTTGTAAACCACGGCTATGGTTAATTATTATATAATATCCATAACCGCCATTATTCCAACCCGCTTTTTGTACTACCCCACTTTCAGCAGCATAAATTGGTGTACCAGTATTATTAACCAAATCAACACCTGAATGACGCCAAGTAAAATATTGAGAAATGTATTTGGTAGCTGTTGGCCACAACATACCACCGCCGGCGGCACTTAAATTAGGAACGGCCGCTAAAGTTTGTTTACTAGAAACTGATGATGGAGGTACATAAGGTTTACCGCCAGGAATAATTATCACTTGCCCTACCTTTAAATCATCTCCTAAATTATTAAATTCTTTTATTTTATCAACACTAACACTATAACGACTGGCTATTTTCTTTAAAGTGTCGCCTTTGGCTATACGATAGGATACGCCATTAGTTGGTAAAATAGTTAATTTCTGCCCAACACGTAATATACTAGTAGCATTAAGCCTGTTTTCCCATAATAGTGTAGTAATTGAAATACCAAAATGACTAGCAATAGAAGATAGAGTGTCACCTGGTTGAACAATATATGTTTCTGGCTCACGACGAACGCCTCGTTCGGTAGTAATTATATTTGGCTTAACTAAAACACTTCCTTCTTCAATAGTGGATAAAGATGATGATTTAGCAGAATCATTAGTTAAGGGCTGACTTTCTTCTTTTAATAAAGAAACCGTTTCCACTCCTAAGGATTCTGCTTGACTTTGAACAATAACCAATAATAAACTAGATTGACCAAAATCACCAGCATTTACTGGTTTGATGCGAAGGTTATTAATAAATACTGCCCCCCCGATTGCTAGCGATAAAATTATAACCAACCAAGATTGATGTCTCAAGCCGCTTGGTAAAATTTTACTCCAAACTCGCTTTCTTAAATTTCTAGTACCTAAGAAAAAACTATAAACACGAGATGCAGTTTGCCATAAAACTGACGCTGTTTTTATTAAAAAAGCAAAAAATATTTTTTCCACCCACCCTATTAATCTTTTAAAAAAAATCAACAAAAACAAGGCTAGCCGCAAGAATATAATGTAAATTTTCTTTGTAATAAATTTTTCTCCTGTTAATTAATAGTAAACTAACATCAGAAAAATCCACCTGCCTTATTTTATAGTAGGGTTAATCTGTCGAATAAAGTCGAATAAATCAGTGCTTCCACACTAACATGATAAGTTGTAGAAGTCAAGCCTAAAATAGTTTAAATAATTTTAGCAAATCGTCTGTTGCCAACTTTTACTACCGTACCAGGCTTTAATTTTATTTTAGCCTGCCAATCGGTTATTACTTGATCATTAATTTTTACCCCACCTTGACCAATTAAACGCCGCGCTTCACTATTACTCTTGGCTAATTTAACCACCACCAACAAATTAACCAATGGCAACTCTTTCTTATCAGATAATCTAAAGGTAGGTAAATCTTGAGGTATTTGTTTGTATTTATGAATTAATTCAAACCTATTGGCTGCTAACCTGGCTTTTTCTGCGCCATGATACAAAGAAACAATCTCATAAGCTAAACGAGATTTTGCTTCTTTAGGATTACCACCTTGTTTTAATTGTTTATCAATTTCCTCTATTTCTTTAGCTGGTACACGAGTAGTTAACCAAAAATATTTAATTATTAATGAATCAACTAAAGACATTATTTTACCATACATTTCCTCCGCTTCATCATCAATATTAATAACATTACCCCAAGTAGTAGACATTTTTCTACCATCTATTCCTTCTAACATAGTAAAAGTCATAATATCTTGCGGCGGCTGATGATATAACTCTTGTACTATCCTGCCTGCATGTAAATTAAATAGCTGATCAGTACCGCCAACCTCCACATCACAACGTATAGCGGCCGAATCATAACCTTGCATTAAAGGATACAAAAATTCGCGCAAACTTATTTCTACCCCTTTTTGATAACGTTCTTTAAAATTACGTCTAGCCAACATTTGCTGTACTGAAAAACTCTCGGCTAATTTAGCAACTTCTAAAAAAGTCATGGCTTGCAGCCATTCACTATTATAACGCCATTCTATTTTATTTATATCTAAAATTTTTCCTATTTGTTTTTTATAAGTTCTCATATTCTCAGTTACTTGTTTCTCTGTTAAAAATGGCCTTTTGGATAATTTGTCAGAAGGATCACCAATTAAGGCGGTAAAATCTCCTATAATTAAAACTATTTTATGGCCCAGTTCCTGAAACTCTTTTAACTTCCACAAAATTAAAGCCCTTCCTAAATGTAATCTTGGACCAGTAGGATCAATGCCTAATTTAACTCGTAAAACCTCTCCGCTGGCTAATCTGTCTTTTAAATGTTTAGCTACAAAAATCTCTTCTACCCCTCGAGTTAAAAGGTTTTTTATTTTATTCGGGTCTGTATCAATTTTCTTCATACGTTCCCATTGTAGCACGTCGTCTGCTATAATTGAAAATAACAACCAATTGTTTTTTATGAAAAGAAAAATTTATTCTCCACCTCGAATAGCTACTTGGCGTAGTCGTAAATTATATCATCCTAATATAAAACCTCTACCTAAATTAAAAGGCTGGTTTAAATTGTTATTAATTTTATTCTTAGGAGGCCTTCTATCATTAATAATAACTTTTTGGTGGGTAAATAAAGATTTACCTACTCCTGAGGGTATTACCAGACGCTTAGTTCCTCAAAGCACTAAAATTTATGACCGCACAGGTAAAGTGATCCTTTATGATATCCATGGCGAAGTGCGACGTACTATTGTAGAATTATCAGCTATTCCTGAAAGTTTAAAACAAGCTACTTTAGTGGCAGAAGATAGAAATTTTTATCAACATAAAGGTTTCCGTTTTACTTCCATGATTCGTTCTTTAATAATTAATTTACTCAAAGGCGGCAAGGTGCAAGGCGGTTCTACCATTACTCAACAATTTATCAAAAATGCTATTTTTACCAATGAGAAGCTTTATAGTCGTAAAATTAAAGAAATAATTCTAGCTTACCAAATAGAAAAAAAGTTTACTAAAGATGAAATTCTAAGATTATATTTTAATGAAATACCTTATGGTTCTAATGCTTATGGTGCGGAAGCAGCGAGTCAGGTTTTTTTTGGTAAAAGCGTAAGTGATCTAAATTTAGCAGAAAGTGCTATTCTAGCTGCTATACCAAAAGCTCCTACTTATTATTCACCTTGGGGTAGCAATATAGAAGAATTAATAGGTCGGCAACATTACATTTTAGATGAAATGGTTAAAGAAAAATATATTACCGAAACGCAAGCGGAGGAAGCTAAAAAATATAAATTAACTTTCATACCTCGCCGAGAAAATATTATTGCTCCTCATTTTGTATTTTTTATCAAGCAACAATTAGCTGATCGTTACGGAGAAAAAATAGTAGAACAAGGTGGTTTAAAAGTAATTAGCACTCTTGATTTAGAATTTCAAGCAATAGCCGAAGAAGCTATCAAAACTAGCGCTGAAAAGAATTTATCTTATAACGCCACTAATGCTGCTCTGGTGGCTTTAGATGTAAAAACCAACCAAATTTTAGCCATGGTTGGTTCACGAGATTATTTTAACGATGAAATTGCTGGCCAAGTTAACATAGCTACCCGCCCTCGCCAACCAGGTTCTTCTTTTAAACCAGTTGTTTATGCCGCTGCTTTTGCTAAAGGTTATTTACCAGAAACTCTTCTTTTTGATGTAGTAACAACTTTTAAAACCAATACCAAAGATTACACCCCACACAATTATGATAACAAAGAACATGGAATTGTCTCTTTAAGACAATCTTTAGCTGGCTCTTTAAATATACCAGCAGTAAAATTACTTTATTTAACTGGTTTAGATAAAGTATTAGACTTAGCCAATCAACTCGGTTACACCACCCTAAAAGATAGGAGTCGTTTTGGATTATCGTTAGTCTTAGGCGGCGCAGAAGTAAAACTTTTAGAGCATACTAATATGTATGCTACCTTAGCTAGAGAAGGAAAAACAGCCACACCAATTAGTATTTTAAAAGTTGAAGATAGTAATGGTAATATTTTAGAAGAAAATAAAGAAATTACTTATCAATCAGTTATTGATCAAGAGGTGGCGCGTCAAGTAATAGATATCTTATCAGATAATCAAGCTCGCTCGTTTATTTTTGGCAGCACTAATTATTTAACTTTAACCGATCGTCCAGTGGCCGCCAAAACCGGCACCACTAATGATTATCGTGATGCTTGGACTTTAGGTTTTACACCCCAAATAGCCGCTGGTGTTTGGGTGGGTAATAGTGATAATAAAGAAATGAAACGAGGAGCAGATGGTTCTGTGGTAGCTGCTCCTATTTGGCATGCCTTTATGGAAAAAGTATTACAAAATAAACCAATAGAAAATTTTATTAAACCACAACCTAAAACTATTGATAAACCAATGTTAGGAGGCCAATTATATGGAGAAGAGGTATTAATTGATAAACTTACTGGTAAACTAGCTACAGAATTTACTCCCCCCTCTTTAATCGAAAAGAAAAGACTAAAACAATATCACACTATTTTACATTATCTTAATAAAGATGATCCGATTGGTTCTACTCCACCGGATTTAAATGATCCACAATATCAAAATTGGGAATTGGCCGTACATAATTGGGCAGTGGCCAATAATTTAATTAACGAACAACCACCTTCTACCTATGATGATGTTCATACTGCCGAAAATAAACCAACTGTTTATTTTTTAGAACCTATAAATAATCAAACCGTTACTACTAATCCTTTTACTTTACAAGTAAGCGCCAGTAGTAAACGGGGGATTAAAAAAGTAATTTATTTAATGGATAAACAAATTATTGGCGAGAGTACTACTTATCCTTTTAGCTACAATTTTACCGTTACTGATGAATGGGTTAATGGTTATCATTCTTTAACTGCTCAAGTTTATGATGATGTTTATAATAATAGTAGTAGTACTATCAATATTAATTTATTAATTAATCCTCTCCCTTCACCATATAAAATTAACTGGCTTTCGCCAACTGCTAATTCTATTATTAAAGCTAATGATAATTTAACAATAGAATTTACTATTAATCAACCAAAATTAATAACTAAAATTGATTTATTTGATAAACAAGAAGATGGTACCACTAAATGGATTGGTGTAATAGAAAATCCTACCCAACAACAATTAAGCATATCTTGGAGTCCGCCGCTTGGTTATCATTCTTTAATCGCTTTACTTCGTGATCAAACAGGCATTACTAAAACCAGTACGCCTTTAATTTTTAATGCTCAATAATTTATTGCCTTATTGGCATAATAATATAAGAGTAATCTCCTATTTCTTTGGAGCGTAACATAGCTGGATTATTGGCATCTACTATTCCTAAATATACTTCTTTCTCATTAATTACACTCAAACCATCTATTATATAACGATAATTAAATATTATCTGATTCTCTTGACCGCTAATTTTTTGACTAGGTAAAGAAATGCTATTTTCTCCAATTTGACTACTAGAAGAAGAGATGGAAACTATTCTTTTGTTTGGTTCAACTAATAACCTTACATCATTAATACCAGCACGAGAAAATAAACTAGCTTCCTTAACCGCTTGCTGTAAAATTTGCCTCTCTAACCAAACTTCAGTCATAAACTTATTAGGTATAATTTGCTTATAATCAGGAAATTGAGCAGTAACTACTCGTGAAACCACAATAGTATCTTCTACAAACCAAGTAGCTTGATTATCGTTGATTTGCATATTAACTTCTACTTGAGGGTAAACCGCTAAAACACGAATTAATTGTTGCACCGCTTTTAATGGTATAATGGTTTGAAAATCCATACTTGAATTTTTTTCTACTGCCACTATTTTTTCTGCTAAACGATAGCTGTCAGTGGCCACCAAAGTTAGTTTTTTAGTCGAACCAATAAATAATACTCCACTTATTTCTGGCCTAGTTTCGTTAGGATTAACTGCTAAAATAACTTGTCCTAAAGCTTCAGCTAAATCCTCACTAGATACTATTAATTGTGGCTTCTTAGTAACTTCTGGTATTACTGGAAAATCATCTGCTGACAATCCATGAATAACCGCTTGATGACTTTGACAATTAACTTTTAAATCAAATCCTTCTAATTCTAAATCTATTTTATCGTCTGGTAATAAGGCCACTAACTCGTTAAACAATCTACCTTGAATAGTTATAGCTCCTTCTTTAATAACCTTACCTCTAATAGTGGTGGTAATACCAACCTCTAAATTAGTAGCACAAATTTGTAAAGCCCCCTCTTTGGTTTTTAATAAAATATTATTTAAAATAGGCAGGCTTACATTTCGCCCTCCCCCGACTTGTGAAGTTATTTGTAAACTTTTATATAAATTTTCTTTAGTACAAGATATTTTCATAATAGTAATAATGTTAATAAGTATTAAAAATTTCTAAAAACCTTTAATTTAAGACATTTTAAAAAATTTAATCTGTGGTTACTTTGTGTTTTAGACTGTTATTAATATAGGGATTAGTATAAACCAAATAAAATAATTATAATTCATGGAGTTTTTGTTTAATTAAGTGAATATCTTGTTGAATATTGCTGTTAATATTTAAATCTTTAGCTATTTTTTCACAAGCATGAATTGCTGTAGTGTGATCTCTTCCCCCTAATTCTTGTCCGATACTAGGGTATGATGATTGGATTTCATGACGCATTAAATACATCGCAATTTGTCTAGCAATAACCAAATGTTTTTTTCTGCTGGTACCTATTAAATCACTTATTTCAATTTCATAGTATTTGGCTACCGTACTAATAATTTTTTTATTAGTTATCGCTTGACTACGTAAATTAGCGGTGCTTTGTAAAACAGAAGTTACTGATTCTAAAGTCGGTTCTTGTTTATTAAGTTGATGATAGGCAATTATTTTATTTAAAGCCCCTTCTAATTCTCGTATATTGTTTTGGATAGTAGAGGCGATATAATTTATTATTTTAGAATCCAGCTTTATATTTTTTTCATAGCATTTACTTTCTAAAATAGCAATTCTGGTTTCTAAATCAGGACTTAAAATATCAGCTAACATACCCCATTCAAAACGAGAAACTAGCCTATACTCTAAAGTGGGAATGGCTTTAGGTGGACGATCAGAAGTTAAAACGATTTGTTTATTAGTTTGATGCAAAGCATTAAAAGTATGAAAAAATTCTTCTTGGGTTCCTTCTTTGCCAGCTAGAAATTGCACATCATCCATTAATAAAACATCTACATTACGATAACCATTTTTAAATTTTTCAATACGGCCTTTACTGATGGCTTCAATAAATTCATTAGTAAAACGTTCACATGTAACATAGAGAACTTTTTTCTCATTGTTTTTTTTAATAATTTCGTGACCAATAGCTTGTAAGAGATGGGTTTTGCCTAAACCTACGCCGCCGTATAAAAATAAAGGATTATAAACCTGCCCTGGGTTTTGTGCCACAGCCGCCGCCGCCGCTTTAGCTAATTCATTATTTTTTCCTACTATAAAAGTATCAAAAGTATAGTAAGGATTAAGGCCAGCTTGATTGTTAAGATTAGAAGAATTAGTTGCCGGTTGATTATACGAAGAAATAGCTACATTTGGTTTATCACTTACTACTTGATAAATAATTTGTTGGATTTGCTTGTTAGTAATATTTTGTAAAGCTTTTAATATTTGCTCATGATATTTGTTTTCTAACCAGACTTTGGTAAAAGTATTTGGCACCGCTATTATTACTTTATCGTTTTCATAAGAATTAATATAAGTATTTTTAAACCAAGTAGTAAAATTAGCCTTACTAATAAGGAGTTCTAATTCTCCTAAGGTAGATTGCCATAGCTGTTCTTTAGTCATAAACTTTGAGGGTTGAGGTATTATTTTTATAACACAAACAAGCAAAGTGGAAAACCAGTGGATAGTTTATTAAGTGTTTATAAAGTGTTGATCATTTAATTAAAATAAAATTTTTGCCAGAAAACCTTCAAATTGCTATATTAGTATTTAGTATTTAATTTTAATATAGTAAATTAATATGCCTAAACGAACATATCAACCTAAAAAATTAAAAAGAGCCCGATGTCATGGTTTTCGTTCTCGTATGAAGACCACAGCTGGTCGTCGAGTTCTATCCCGTCGTCGTTTAATTGGTCGCCATCGTTTAACAGTTTAATAAAATTGAGATATGCTACCAACCGCTCGCCGTATTAGGGGTAATAAGGGTTTTCTGGTATTGAATCGATATGGTAAGAAAATAAAAAGCGAATTTTTTAATGTACTTTATTTATTAAATAGAACCAATGAAAATACTAAGTTTGCCGTGGTAGTAACTAAGCAGACCCTTAAACAAGCCAACAAAAGAAATCGAGTCAGAAGAAGGGTTTGGGCAGCTATAGCTAAAAATCAAGATCATTTTCCTACTAAAAATTATTTATTAGTTTTCAAACCTAAAGCCAGTATTTTAAATCTATCTTGGTTCAAGCTAGTTGGTTTGATAAAAGAGGTAGCGGATAAATTATAAAATTTTTATGGGATTAATTAAAAATATTTTTCTAACTTTTGATAAGATGTTAGCTAAACTAGTAATTTGGCTATTGCTTTTATATCAGAAAACCATCTCACCAGACCATGGGTTTATTGTTAGAATGATAAAATCATCTTGGGGTTGTCGTTTTTATCCTAGTTGTTCGGTTTATAGCATAGAAGCCTTACAAAAATATAATTTTTTAAAAGGAATTTTTTTATCGTTTAAACGGTTAATTCGTTGCCACCCTTGGCAAACCGGTGGTTATGATCCGTTAAGTTGAAATTTATGGGTTTATATACTACAATTTTTTATCAACCTTTGTTTAATTTATTAATTTGGTTATATAGTATTTTAGGTAATAATATTACTCTAGCCATTATAGTTTTAACAATAATAATTAAACTATTGTTGTATCCTTTTTCTTTACGTTCTATAAAATCCCAAAAAGCCTTGCAGGAAATTCAGCCTAAAATAAATGAACTCAAAGCAAAATATGGCAATAATAAAGAGCAAATAGCCAAAGAAATGATAGCACTTTATAAACAAGAAAAAGTTAATCCTTTTTCTTCTTGTCTGCCTTTAATAATTCAATTGCCTTTTTTATTTGCCGTGTTTCAAGTATTTAGACAAGGATTAGCTTCTAGTGATTTTAGCTTACTTTATCCTTTTATTATCAATCCTGGGCAAATTAATCCATTTTTAAGCATCAGTAGTTGGCAGCTAGATTTAAGACAGCCTTTATGGATTTTAGGCGTTTTAGCTGCTTTGGCTCAATTTTGGCAAAGCAAGATGTTGCTTAAAAGGCGACAATTAGCTAAAGCTGCCAAAACCGTTTCTCAGGAGGAGAAAATGACGCAGGCGATGAATAAACAGATGCTGTATTTTATGCCTGCCTTAACAGTTATTTTTGGTTTAAGTTTACCAGCCGGTTTAATGATTTATTGGTTGGTAAATATTATTTTGACTATTGGGCAGCAATATTTATTTTTGAAGCATAAACAAGTAACTAGCAATGCAACTAAGTGATATAAAAAATTTATCAGTTTATACTAAATCCGGCCGTTATTTAGGAAAGGTTTTGGATATAGAAATTGATCCAATAAGTCAATTGGTATTGCGTTATCAGGTGGGTGGGCAATGGTCACGAGTTACAGGTTTATGGAAAGGAAGATTATTAATTAATCGTGAGCAGGTAGTTTCCATTACCTCTACAGCTATGATTGTTGAGGATAATAATAAAATCAGCGAACTAGAACCAGCTAGCTTAGCTTCAACTAATTAAAATTTTAACAAGGGGTTAAAACTTTATTAAATTAGTCTTTTTTTGCCAACTATAACCTTTAATTTATAACTGGCGGTATTTAAAGTTATTGGAGTTTTTATTATTTTCTCGCCGTCAACCATTACTGGCAGAGAATCCCCATCATAAGTAATTACACAATTAGTAACACTCAATAGAGACAGTGAATGGCTGTGTTTTTTTAATCCCCAAAACCCTTTTTGGTTTTGCGGCTTTAAGATTATTTCTAACAAACCATTTTTTGGATTAGCGGCAATTAGTTTACCATTCATTTGCCAATTATCTATATTGCAAATTTTTATATTATGTGGACTATTAAATCGTAAGGTATATTGATTATCACAATTTAAATTAGGTGTACCAGAAATTTCTACTGAACGAATAAAGTATTGGTTGTTTACTTTGCCAACATCTAGAGATTCAATAATGCGGCTAGATAAGACATGGCAAGCTAAAACACCCAAAGGTATGCCCAAAATTTGAGCCAGGCGTTGGTTTTTATCACCCAAAGGTATAATACCTAAAACGACGGGTGTTTTTTTATCAACTAGGGCGCTGGCCACTTTACTAATAGTTAAATCATTACCTACAGCCACTATAGTATCAGCCCCGTCTTTAATAGCCGTTTCTACTAAATCACGAGCGCTTTTTAAAATAGTTAATTTAGCTACTCGACCCTGGATACCTAAATCAGTAAGAGTATTTTCAATTCTTACTAAAGTATTAGCGTACGCACGGTCGCTAGTATAGGTATCATATAAATAGAAATATGGCATAGCAAAAAACGCTGATTAAGCGATTTATTTTAAACAATGCTAGCCAGTTTTTTATTACCCTTGCTAAGCGCTGTTGGGGTTTCAATTTTTTCTACTTTAGCCGGAGTTTCCATTTGACAGTGACCATTAATTTGAGCACCTTCTGATACAACTAAAACTTTAGCTATAATATCACCATGAATTTTACTGGTGGCAGCTAATTCTAGTCGACCCTCAATTTGCAAATTACCTTTCACTTTTCCGGCAATACGAGCATTACTAGCTTTAATATCAGCTGTGATTTCCGCTTTCTCCCCTACTACTAAATTACCTTGAGTAGAGATGCCACCAGTAACTTGGCCGTCAATAATAATATCGCCAGTAGAGTTTAGTTCACCCTCAACCCTGATTGATGAACTAATGATAGTATCCCCACCTGGGGAACGATTAGAATCTTTGGTAAACATATAAATTTTAAGTTAATACTCAAAACCATCGCTATTGTAGTATTTTTGCTCCTATTCGTCAAAATTAGAGGGCTCTATAGTTTTAAGTAATTAAAAAATTGTTTTATGCTATAGTTGACTTGATATAAGCTTTATTGTTAAGTATTATGATTTATTACTAAGCCCCCATAGCTCAACGGATAGAGCAATCCCGTCCTAAGGGAGAGATGATGGTTCAATTCCGTCTGGGGGTAGTAAAGGTCTATAGTTCAGCGGTAGAACAGCACATTCGTACCTGCCCGCTGTGGCCCTTGGGCCTATAGTATAATGGTAATACACCGCATTCGCATTGCGGAAATAGGAGTTCGATTCTCCTTGGGTCCACCATTTCAGATTTGCCGAAGAAGTTGCCTCGGGGCTTCGCCCCTCGGCATTGGTTTCCGCCAAGAAATTCC
>JBBIVB010000018.1:0-20631 GCA_037439965.1 Candidatus Veblenbacteria bacterium
ATTTATCGGGGCAAAACGCTTGGGCGGCACTTCGTGTCGCCCGCGATTCGGTCTCCGAAAAACCGTTAAGTTCTGTATTGGTGCCGGGGAGAGGATTCGAACCTCCATGGGGTTGCCCCCGCTAGCTCCTGAAGCTAGTGCGTGTACCAATTTCGCCACCCCGGCACAGATATTGGTAGACAAATTGTTCCACCTTTAATTATAAATTCAATCGTTGGTTATATTAATTTATCCACTTCTTTGGTGGAATCTACCAAATAGATGAAAGAGTTCCTACAATTAAGCCGATAAAGGTTTTATTTCCATACTCTGACGGTTTGCTCGTACCAATAATTGATATTAGCCAGATGGTCGGCTGGTAAAGATATAAATTGTAAATTAAAACCTTTAATTTTTCGATCTAAAGCTAAAGCAAAAGAAGGGTTGTAAAGAAATAAAGCATAAGCTTGTTCCGCTACAATAGTTTGAAAGTCACTTAATTTATTAGCCCTTTCTGTTTGGTCTAAACTTTGTCGGGATTGTTCCAAAATTTTATTAATATCTTGATCAGCAAACAAAGATAAACTTAAACCCGGTGGTTGATTCTGTGATGAATGCCAAAAGGGGTAAGCATCACTGTCATAGCCTAGTAATTCAGCTGTCAATACTGCTTGGTAATCGCGGGTGTTTATAATACTGGTAGTAAAATCAGTTTTGGGAACTATATTTAGAGTTACTTCTATGCCTATATTCTGCCAGTAGGTTTTTATCATTTCTGCTACCTGCATATATTCTTCACGATTAGCTAAAGAGAGAGTCAAAGCGAGCTTGGTGTTATCTTTTTTGCGCCAACCGTCTTCCCCTAATTTCCAACCAGCTTGCTCTAGTAATTCGCCAGCTTGTTGTGGATTAAAATTATATTTTTTAATTTTATCAGTATAACCTAAAGTTTCGGGCGTGGCCGGGCTATGTATAACAATGGCCCAATCTTTTAGTAATTGGTCAATAATAGCTTGCTTATCAACAGCTAAAGCTAAAGCTTGACGTACAGTTTTATCTTTAAAAATATGATTTTTATCGGAATTATAGAAGACAGCTGTGTATTGAGGAATGTCTAATCGATACAACTTAAACAGTCGAGTATTTATTTTATCCAAATCAGTGCGGGGTATAGCAGATAAACCGTTGATATTACCATCTTGTAAAGCCTGCAAGGCAGATTCGTAGTCAGGATAAAATTTAAAAGTAACTTTTTTTATAAAAGGTTTAGCTAAATGGTAATGAGGATTTATTTCCAAACTATAACTGTGAATATTGCCCAATTTGTTTTTGTTAAGATCTAAGTAACGATAAGGCCCATTGCTTACTGGTTTTAGGTTATAGTCAGCTAGCCGCCAATTTTTAGGTTCGATTTTTTGCCAAATATGTTTAGGTAAAATACCAAAAGTCAAATTATAAAGGAAGGATGAATAAGGGTCAGGTAATTCAAAAATAATAGTTCGTTCGTCTAGAACCTCAACTTTTACATTAGTAAAACCGGATAATAAAGGGCTCGAAATCTCAGGATTTTGAATAGCATTAATAGTAAAAAGTATATCTTGAGTAGTTAATTTTTCCCCATCAGACCAAAATAAATTTGGTTTTAGAGTTAATTTATAATTTTTACCATCAGTTGTTAAAGAGTAAGATTCTACTAAATCAGGTACTAATTCCTTATTGATATTTTGGAATAATCCAGAGAATAGTATGCGGGTAATATTTTGATCTACCTCTGAGGCTGGAGCTAAGATTGGGTTAAGATTGGTTGGTGTTCCTACCAAACCTTCGGAATATTCTCCGCCAGTTTTAGGTACCAAGTGAGTATTATTTAAATACCACCGCCAGCCTAAAATTCCACTAGCTACCATTAAGATAATTATCAAACCAAGTAATAGATAAAGTTCATTTTTGGAATAGATGCTAGGCAGTAATTTAAACTGTTTCCAATTAGGACGTTCCTGGTGGTTGGTTAAATCTTTTAGCAACGATGTTTGAGGTAATGGTTGCTGGCTAAAAATATTCCAAAAACGCTTGGCTGATAATTTAAGCCAGCGGTATAATTTGACAATTAATAGTTTCAACTTATTTATAAAGTATTAGTTAGTAATAATCTAGCTACTGCTAAGCCAAAGAAAATTACTGCTAATACGATAGTAGCGATAAAAATAACTTTTTCTACTCCTCTTTTAGTGCGATAAATATTACCTTCGCCGCCAAAAATACCACCCAAACCAGCACCCCGGCTTTGCAGTAGAATACTCAAAATTAATAGGATCGATACTGTAATAGTTGAAATCTGAATTATTTTATTAGTATCCATAAATTAAAAATTGATATTCAACACAAATAAACACAAATATAAGATATCAAACTGGCTCTTACTATACTACAGTTTAAATTATCTGTCAATTGTTTTTAAATTAACGTTGATAGCTTTAATTTAAAATAATTATTAATTTAAAAGGCTGTTCCTAAATTTAGGAACAGCCACAAAATTCGTTTAATATTTTTAAACCTCCTCGGTCAAGCGCTTATTGAAATTCTTCATCCTCTTCTATTTGAGAAGGTTTATTTTTTCCTCTCATTAGAAGAAAAATAACGCCGGCACCGGCAGTGATAAGAAAGAACAAAAGCAATAAGAGTTTCTTCATTAATTCTCCTTTTAGTTGGTGGTTAATTGTAGGAATTCTGCAATGTTTTGTATCCAGAATATATCATCAGGTTTGTTGGAAGTACTAAAAGAAATAGCCCCATTAACAGGAGTTGATATAAAAAGTATTTTATGTTTACTATTTTTTAAAGTAACCATTTTTATTAAAGGAAATCTTATTTCGATATTATTTATATCTTTTGGTAAAATCACGAAACTTTTTACTGGTATTTCCTTTATATTACTTTTTATCATCTTAGTTAATTCAGCTAAATCTAACTCTTTTTGAATAAATTCTTGCAGGGATCGATTCATGGTTTCTCCTAAGATTATAAAAAAGATAATTTTTTATTATTTTTAAATTTGCAATTTTAATTTTTAATTATAGTTATTTATTAATTTTTGTCAAATTAATTTATTTTTTAAATAAGCTAATAATTTATTAGTTCGATTTTGTCCTAAAATTTTTATTAAATCTTTAGTCTTGGCTTGTTGTAAGTTATATATTGTACCAAATTTCATTTTTAGTTTAGTTCTCAATTTAGGACCGATTCCTACTAACTCCTGCCAAATTGAACTAGTAGTAGCACTTTGGTGTTTTTGGCGATAGAAAGTAATACCAAACCTATGTGTTTCATCGCGCAGGCGTTGTAAGAGCTGTAAAACCGGAGAGTCAAATTGAAGTTTAATAGCCCTTTTACGCTGGGGAACAAAGATCTCTTCTTTCCTTTTAGCTAACGCTAGTAGGGGAATTTTTCTTTTTTGTAGAATGGAAAATCCCGTATTAAGTTGAGGTTTACCGCCATCTAGCATAATTAAATCGGGCTTGGGCCAAGTATTATTTTTAGTAAAACGTCTTTCTAATATTTCTTTAAGCATAGCCACATCATTAGGAGAGCAGGTTTTTTTAATAGTAAATTTACGGTATTCTTTTTTATCTAATATTCCATTAGTCATTACCACCATAGAGCCAACTGCGTTTTGGCCCTGAATGTTGGAAACATCATAACCCTCTATACGTTGTGGTGGTGCAGGTAGTTTTAATATTTTTTGTAATTCCACCAGACCTTTTTTAACTTGATTATTTCTTTTTTGCCAAGAAGTGAAGCTATTTAACAGGTAGTTCTGAGCATTTTTTTGTGCTAGATTTTGCAATTGTTTTTTATAACCTCGTTGTGTTACTGATATCTTTATAGGTAAATCAACTATTTTAATTTTAAAAGGAATTATGACTGTTTTAGGTTTATTTGTTACTTGTTGATAATAACGCTCTATAAATTCAGTTAATAATTCTGATATTGATAAAACGTGGCGATTTTCTAAAATAAAATATTCAGTATCTAGTAAATTCCCTTGTCTGATTAGTAATCTACTAATGCTAGTAATATTATTTTGTTGAGCCAAACCTATGACATCAAAAGAATCTTTGGTAAGGGAAATAATTTTTTGTTTAATTAACAAACGTTCAAAGAGTTTTAGTTGGTCCCTTAGTTTAGTTGCTTGTTCAAATTTTTTGTTTCGCGCTGCTTGTAACATATCTCTAATAATTTTTTGGTGCACAGATTCAGTGTGTCCTTTAAGGAAAGAAATTAATTTAGCCAGTTGCTGTTGATAGATTTTTTTGCTTTGGGAAGTAAAGTTATGTCCCAAACAACGACCCAAGATACTATCAAAACAAGGTTTTTCAGGAGGATTTTTACAAGTACGAAAAGCTAATATTTTTTTAAGCAATCTAAAACTTTCGCGAATAGCGGAAGCTGAAGTATAAGGGCCAAAATATTTAATACCTTTAATTCCCAGTTGCCTTGTTAAGACAACTCGTGGGTAAGTTTCTTTATAATCAATAGCTAAATATAGCCAATTTTTGTCATCTTTAAAGATTATATTATAAGGCGGTTGGTATTGGTGTATTAGTTGGCTTTCTAAAAGTAGTGCTTCGGTATCGTTATCAACAATAGTAGTTTTGAGTTTAGCTATAATTTTAACCATTTGCTGTTTAGCTGGCGATAATTGAGTAGAGAGTTTAAAATAAGAGCTAACTCGGTTTTTTAAAGATTTAGCTTTGCCTACATACAAAAGCTGGCCGCGTTTGTTATAGAATTGATAAACCCCGGGTTTAGCTGACAAATTAGCTAGTTGTTGTGATAAAATTTTATTCATTATTTTTTAGTATAGCGTTTGTTATTGACAAAAGCGATATTTGGCGGTAATGTTTAAAATCTAGAAAATAAAGAAATAAACAAAATAGAACTTTATAAAGGAATAAAAATGAATAATCCTTTAAATCCACCTGCTACTCAAGAAGAGATTAAGGAACATCTACGGTGTCTTCAGCATAATTATGAAGATTTTGTTAAAAGATGTAATCAGACAGGCTATTGGGACGGAAGAATCCGTGAGGGTTTACCGTTAGCAGAAGATATAGAGGCCGTATATGCCCAGTTAGATAATTCTTTAGTTGTTCCCAAAACAGATGTTATTATACAGCTAGCTTTACAAATAAAAGAAACTGGTCATTTAATCAAGAGAACGAAATAAGTCAATTTGACGGGTTCAAATATAACTGAATCCGTCTTTTTTTATGCAAACACTTGACTTTTTAAGGAAGTTATAGTAGAATGTCTCCTGCTTTGTATTTAACTTTAAATTTGTGCCTCAAAAGAAAAATTATCATCAATTAGTTCAGGATATAGTAGTTAAAGGAGCGCGTGTTCATAATTTAAAAAATATTACGGTTAGCTTGCCGCGCAACAAACTAGTCGTAGTAACTGGTTTGTCTGGTTCAGGCAAATCTTCTTTAGTTTTTGATACTATTTATGCCGAAGGTCAACGGCGCTATATAGAATCCCTATCATCTTATGCTAGACAGTTTTTGGGTATGATGGATAAGCCAGATGTAGATCGGATAGAGGGTTTAAGTCCTGCTATTTCTATAGATCAAAAATCAACCTCTCATAATCCGCGTTCCACTGTTGGTACGGTAACAGAAATTTATGATTACTTGCGTTTATTATTTGCCCGCGTTGGTACGCCTCACTGTCATAAATGCGGTAGAGAAGTTGTCAAACAAACCATTGATCAGATGGTGGAGAGAATTTTATCTTTACCTAAAAAAATTAATATTGTTTTATTAGCACCAGTAGTTAGAGATCAAAAAGGGGAGCATAAACATTTAATTGAGCAAGCTAAAAAGGCCGGTTATGTACGAGTTCGCTATGATGGCACGATTATTACTTTAGAAGAGGCAGAAAATTTAAAGATTGATAAATATAAAAAGCATACAATGGAAATCATCGTTGATAGATTAGTTGTAGATGATGATCCAGATGAAGTTACCAGGTTAAGTGATTCTTTAGAAACCGCTTTAGATTTAGGCGACGGTTTGGTAATAGTGTTAAGGCAAGATACTAACGAGGAAATATTATTTAGCCAGCATTTTACTTGTCCTAGCTGCAATTTGGATTTACCTAGTATAGAGCCTAGGAGCTTTTCTTTTAACTCTCCACATGGCGCTTGCCCGGCCTGTACGGGCTTGGGAACTAAATTAGAAGTTGATCCTGATTTAATTATCCCTAATAAAAAGTTATCCTTAGCTGAAGGAGCAATCAGGCCTTGGTCCAGAACTATTTCCAATCAAACTTGGTATTATCGTATTTTGGAGGCTATGGCCCGAGCACAGGGTTTTTCTGTTAATGTGCCAGTAGCACAATTAACCAAGCAGCAGTTGGATAAAGTTTTGTATGGTACTGGCGATACCAATTACAATGTTAATGCCGGTTATGAATCTACTAGTAAGACACGAGAGTTTTATACTACTTTTGAGGGTGTAATCCCTAATTTAGAGCGACGCTATAAAGAAACGGAATCTGATTATATTCGTTCGGAAATAGAACGCTATATGCGAGTGTCGCCTTGCCCGGTTTGTCAAGGTAAACGTCTTAAACCAGAAATATTAGCAGTCACGGTGGGTGGTAAAAATATAGCGGAAGTTATTAGTTTAACTGTAGATAAAGTAAAAGATTTTATTAAAAGCTTAAACAATAGAAATAATTTATCAGAACTACAGTTGAAGATTGCCGGTCAGATATTAAAAGAAATTATAGCTCGTTTAGAATTTTTATCTGATGTGGGGTTAAACTATTTAACTTTAGATAGAACTGCCTCTAGTTTATCTGGTGGTGAAGCCCAACGCATTCGTTTAGCTACTCAAATTGGTTCTTCGTTGGTGGGCGTAACTTATATTTTAGATGAGCCGTCAGTAGGCTTACATCAACGTGATAATAAAATATTAATTACTACTTTGCAGAATTTACGTGATTTAGGAAACACAGTGATAGTAGTAGAGCATGATAGGGAAACCATGTTAGCAGCCGATTATTTAATTGACATTGGTCCAGGTGCTGGTAAACATGGCGGTGAAGTGGTGGCTAAAGGTACACCCCAAGAGGTAGCACAGGTAAAAAATTCTTTAACTGGTCAGTATTTATCAAATAAATTAAGTATTGAGGCACCAAAAGAATATCGTGCTGGTAATGGTCAGAATTTAACCATTGTCGGAGCTAGAGAATTTAATTTAAAAAATATTACAGTTAATTTACCCTTAGGAAAATTTATTTGTATCACGGGCGTTTCTGGTTCAGGTAAATCAACTTTGATTACAGAAATTTTATCGCGCGCTTTAGCACAGCATTTTTATCGAGCTAAAGATATACCGGGTAAGCACAAAGAGATTAAAGGTTTGGAAAATATTGATAAGGTAATAACTATAGACCAATCACCAATTGGCCGTACGCCTCGTTCTAATCCAGCTACTTATACTGGTGTGTTTACTTATATTCGCGATTTATTTTCTGAATTACCAGAGGCTAAAATTCGTGGTTATAATCCTGGCCGTTTTTCTTTTAATGTTAAGGGTGGACGTTGTGAGGCTTGTGAAGGCGATGGTCTGGTACGCATTGAAATGCACTTCTTGCCCGATGTTTATGTAGAGTGTGAAGAGTGTCATGGTCGACGTTATAATAAACAAGCTTTAGAAATACATTATAAAGGCAAGAATATCTCGGAAGTTTTAGAAATGACCGCTGAAGAAGCTATGAATTTTTTTGAAAATATCCCTATTATTAGGGAAAAGTTAAAAGTTTTATGTAATGTAGGATTAGGATATTTGCATTTAGGGCAAAGCGCAACTACTTTATCTGGCGGTGAGGCACAGCGTATTAAATTAGCCACAGAATTATCACGCCGTTCTACTGGTAAAACTTTATATATTTTAGATGAACCTACTACCGGTTTGCATTTTGCTGACATTAAACGTTTACTTGGAGTATTAAATCAATTAGTGGAGCGTGGAAATACAGTTTTAGTCATTGAGCATAATCTTGATGTTATTAAATGCGCTGATTGGATAATTGATCTTGGGCCTGAAGGTGGAGATAAAGGCGGTTTCGTAGTAGCTGAAGGCACACCCAGAGATATTATAAAAGTAAAGCAGAGTTATACTGGGCAGTGGCTGAAGAAAGTATTATAAAAAAGAAGTGAGTTTTATCTTAATTGTTTCTTTAACCCCACTGGTTCTTTTTTTAAGTAGAATTTTTGTTTGGTATTGAGCTAACACCCAATAGTCTTTAGTATAATAATTTTTGTTGTTTTCCGTTTGTATATTAACTCCGGCAATTGTCAATTTTGATTATTCTGTTAATAAAATCTATAATCTCATCTCTTGTACGCTCATCTTTTTCTAGAGATTAATTTAAAGATAGTTTTATAAGTATAAGTGATTAAATTTGTCAAGAACCTAAAGTAAAGGGATAATAAAGTTATGAACTGGCAAAAAATACGCGAATGGTTATTTTATCTACTCATATTTTCCATTCCTTGGCAAACCAGGTGGATTATTAGAGATCCTACTTTAGCTGGGGAAGCATGGGAGTATGGGAGGATAAGCTTGTATGGCTGGGATATATTGCTTGTTCTACTCGCAATTATTAGTTGGTCATCAATAGTTGGAATAATTAAACAATGGCGGTTAGAAGAGCAAAAATTCAAAATTAAAAATTCAAAATTAAAAATTTATTTTTTGTTATTAATTTTATCTTTCCTTTCTATTTTATGGTCAGGGGATAAGTTATTGTCTTTAGTGTGGAGTTTAAGATTACTGGAAGCCGGATTATTGTGGTTGTTGTTTTTAGCCATTAAGCCAAAATTAAAATATATTTTTATAAGTTTAATGGGAGCTGGTATTATTCAAGCTCTTTGGGCAGCGGGGCAATTTTTAACGCAGAGTACTTTTGCTAATAAATGGTTGGGGGTAGCTATTCATCCTTTAATTCAAGGTGGAACATCGGTGGTGTTAACTTCAGCCGGCAGGTGGCTTAGAGCTTACGCTGGGCAGGTACACCCCAATGTTTTAGGCGGATTATTAGTTATAACTTGTTTAGTAACAGTGTGGCTTTATATAAATGCAAAGTTGAAAAATCAAAACACAAAATTATTTTTAGTATTTTATTTTATTCAATTAATAGGTTTATTTTTTGCTTTTTCACGAGGGGCGTGGCTGGCTCTGTTTATTACCATAGGCTTGTGGTGGTGGAAAAATCAAGAACAAAGAAAGTATTTATTTAAAGTCGGCATGTTATTAATTACAGTTTTTGTAGTTTTAGGAGCTATTTATTGGCAGCCTACATTGGGAAGAATTTTTGGTGGTAGTAAATTAGAGCAGCAATCAATTGAGGATAGGGCAGGGAGTGTTAAAGAAAGCTCTGGTTTGCTGAAGCAAGTGTGGTGGAGAGGTACGGGTATAGGCAATTACACTTATTTTCTCTCGCAAAATAATCCATGGTTGAAAGCTTGTTATTATCAGCCAGTACATAACGTTTTTTTACTCGTGTTAACAGAGTTAGGCGTTGTTGGTCTAATTTTATTCTTGTGGCTATTAACAAGTGCTTTTTTACGAAAACCATTTGCTATTAGCTATTTATTATTAGCTGCCGTGTTAATTATGGCCATGTTTGACCATTATTGGTGGAGCGTGCCCTCTATGTTTTTATTATTTTGGTTTATACTGGTGCTTAATAGCAAGACCATAGTAAATACCCCTTGACAAGCTTATTTTTGGCTGCTAAAATGCAAATAGCTAATAAAATTAGCACTCCTATAATGAGAGTGCTAATTTATCTCCCAAAGTATTTAATAATTAACAGAAAAAAGATATGAAATTAAAACCATTATCAGATCATATTGTGGTTAAAGTTACTAAAGAGGATAAAACCACTAAAACTGGTATTGTACTGCCCGATACTGTAAGTGATGAGAAAAAAGAAACGGGCGAAGTGGTAGCAGTAGGTCCTGGCAAAATATTAGACAATGGTCAACGTGCACCTATGGAAGTAAAGCCAGGTGATAAAATTTTATTTAAAAAGTATGCTTTGGATGAATTTAAAATTGGCGATGAGGAACTTTATACTGTACAAATGTCAGATGTTATTGCTATTATTGAATAATTTCTAATCTTTAATCTTTTTTCTTATGGCTAAACAAATTAAATTTCAAGAAGATGTACGCGTCGCTTTAAAAAGAGGCGTGGATAAATTAGCTAATGCAGTCAAAGTTTCCTTAGGTCCTAGGGGTCGTAATGTTATTTTAGACAAAGGTTTTGGTTCACCAACAGTTACGAACGATGGGGTAACCATTGCTAAAGAGATAGAGTTGGAAGATAAGTTTGAAAATATTGGTGCTCAACTTTTACAGGAAGTAGCGTCTAAAACTAATGATGTTGCTGGTGATGGAACGACTACTGCTACTGTATTAGCACAAAGCTTAATTCACGAAGGTTTTAAGAATTTAGCCGCTGGAGCTAATCCTTTAGCTTTGCGACATGGTATTGAAAAAGGAGTACAGGCGGTTATAGCCGAACTTAAGAGATTAGCTAAACCGGTTGCTAGTAAAGATGAAATAGCCCAAGTAGCTTCTATTTCCGCTAATGATCAAGAGGTAGGTAGAGTAATTGCTGAAGCTATGGAGAAGGTTGGTAAAGATGGTGTAATTACAGTAGAAGAGTCACAAGGTATGGCAATAGAGAAAGAATTAGTGGAAGGAATGCAATTTGATCGGGGATATATTTCTCCTTATATGGTTACTAATGCTGAACGTATGGAAGCTGTTTATGATGATCCATATATTTTAGTGACGGATAAAAAAATAGCCTCCGTGCAAGAGATTTTACCTCTCTTGGAAAAAATTGCTCAAAGTGGTAAAAAAGATTTGGTAATAATTGCCGAGGAGGTAGAGGGTGAGGCTTTAGCTACTTTTGTAGTAAATAATTTACGTAAAACTTTTAATACTTTAGCCATTAAAGCTCCTGGTTTTGGCGACAGACGTAAAGAAATGTTGCAGGATATAGCAATTTTGACTGGCGCCACAGTTATTTCTGAAGATGTAGGATTAAAATTAGAAAATACTGATCTGGGCATGTTAGGTGGAGCGCGTAAGGTAATTGCTACTAAAGATGAAACTACTATAGTTTCTGGTAAAGGCGATGAACAAAAAATCAATGAGAGGATTGCTCAAATTAAAAAAGAAATAAAACGCACTGATTCTGATTTTGACAAAGACAAACTACAGGAACGGTTAGCCAAACTTTCTGGTGGTGTAGCGGTGTTAAAGGTAGGTGCTGCTACTGAGACAGAAATGAAAGAACGTAAATTTAAAGTAGAAGATGCTTTGCATGCTACAAGAGCAGCTGTAGAAGAGGGAATCGTAGTTGGCGGTGGTGTAGCTTTAATCAAAGCAGCCAAATCATTAGAAAAGCTTGAGCTTAAAGAGGAGGAGAAAGTTGGTATTAATATTTTGAGTCGTGCTTTAGAAGAGCCGTTAAAACAAATTGCTGAAAATTGTGGTAGAGATGGTGCGGTAGTAGTGGACGATATAAAACGCCATGAAGGTAATTATGGTTATAATGGTGCTACTGATAAATTTGAGGATTTAGTAAAAACTGGTATTGTGGATCCAGTAAAAGTAGTTCGTTCGGCCTTACAAAATGCTGCTTCTATTGCTGGTATGTTTTTAACTACCGAAGCGGCTATTACTGATTTACCAGAGAAGAAAGAAGATAAAATGGCTGGTATGCCATCCGGTGGTATGGGAATGGATTATTAGCTATTAGCTCTAATAGCATATATAGCAAATAGTGTGAGCCTCTGATGAAATATCAGGGGCTTTTATTTCTTATAATTTTTTTTTATAATTAATGTATGGTAAACACTGGCACCGAAATAAAATTAAAATGGTATGGTTATCCCATACGTTTTTATATTGACAAATTAGAATTCCCCTGGTTTGTTTTTGTCATTATTTTAATACTTATATATGTTTGGAGTTTTTCCGTCCCTTTATCATATTTAGGATTTTTAGCCCCCCTTTCTTTGATTAGCGAGATAGTAACCTTGGTAGTAGCCATTTATTTATTAATTAATAAGCTAGATTTATCATTACCAGTTGTTTTAGTTTATGGCGGTAGTTTGGGTTTTGTTATTGGTTTGGTTTCTTCTCTTTTGGCTTTTTTGCGTTTTTGGTATATTTGGTTATTTTTTAATATTGTGGTTGAAAGCATTGTTACGGCAATTTTTGGCTTGCTTGCTGCTTTTATTATTTTTTATATTAGACGTTTACTGTGTTGGTTAAAAACAAGTAAGAGTAATAACGAAGAGCAAAAGGGTATTCAAAAGCCACAGGTTAAAATTTAGAATTTGGAATTTATTATTTTGCATTTTGATTTTTAAATTTTGAATTATTTATATGCCGATACGTTCTAAAAAATTTATTTTAAAGTTTTCCGAGATTAGTATTAAAGATATCCCTTTAGTGGGTGGTAAAAACGCTTCTTTAGGAGAAATGTATCGTAGGCTTACTCCCCAAGGCATACTAGTACCTAATGGGTTTGCGGTTACCGCTTACGCTTACCGTTACTTATTAAAGAAGGCTCACATTAAAAAAGATGATATTAAACGAGCGCTTAAAGGTTTGAATACTAAAAATGTTAAAGATTTAGCTGAACGAGGAAAGAAAGTCAGGGAGATTATTATGAGGGCTAAATTTCCTACTGATCTAGAAAAAGCTATTCGGCAAGCTTATCTTGATTTGAGTAAACATTTTGGGATTAGAGATATTGATGTAGCAGTACGCTCATCTGCTACAGCAGAAGATTTACCAGACGCGAGTTTCGCTGGACAGCAGGAAACTTATTTAAATATTAGAGGTGAAGCTGAGGTGGTTGCGGCTACAAAGAAGTGCATCGCCTCACTTTTTACCGATCGTGCCATTTCTTATCGTGTAGATAAAGGATTTGACCATTTTAAAATAGCTTTGTCGGTAGCTGTACAAAAAATGGTGCGTTCTGACAAAGGTTCTTCTGGCGTAATGTTTACTTTAGATACAGAGTCTGGTTTTCGTGATGTTGTGTTAATCAATTCTGCCTGGGGATTAGGGGAGTTTGTGGTAAAAGGTGTGGTTAATCCAGATGAATTTTATGTTTTTAAACCTACATTAACCCAAGGATTTAAATCAGTTATCAGTCGTAAACTTGGTGATAAGCGTTTTAAATTAATTTATACAGACGATCAAAAGTATCCTACCAAAAAAGTTTTAGTATCAGAAAGCGAGCGACAAAGATTTAGTTTAACTGATAAAGAAGTATTACAATTGGCCAAGTGGGGAGTAGAAATTGAACAACATTATAAAAAGCCTATGGATATTGAGTGGGCTAAAGATGGCATAACTCGGAAATTATTTATTGTTCAAGCTAGACCCGAAACTGTACAGGCAATTAAATCAGGACAGGTGATGGAAACTTATCAATTAAAACGAAAAAGTAGAATATTACTTACTGGTTCTGCTGTTGGTTCTAAAGTAGGGCAAGGTAAAGTAAATGTTATCCGTTCTACCAGTGAGATTAGTAAATTTAAAAAAGGTTCAGTGTTGGTAACTATTATGACTGATCCTGATTGGGAACCGATTATGAAAAAAGCCGCGGCGATTATAACAGAAGAAGGTGGACGTACTTGTCATGCTGCTATAGTTTCCAGAGAATTAGGCATTCCTTGCGTGGTAGGAGTTCAAGGTGCTACTAAAAAATTAAAAAATAATCAGTTAGTTACGGTTTCTTGTGCTCAAGGCGAACGAGGCTTTGTTTACGAAGGTTTAATTCCTTTTAAAGTTAAAAAAATTAATTTAAAGAGTATTCCCAAAACTAAAACTAAAATTATGGTAAATATAGGCGAGCCAGCTCAAGCTTTTCGGTTATCATTTTTACCGCATGACGGCGTAGGTTTAGCTCGTGAAGAATTTATTATTAATGATAGCATTAAAATCCATCCTCTAGCGCTTTTAGCTTATCCGCGCATAAAAGATAAGAAGGCTAAAAAATTAATAGAGAAGATGACTGATGGTTATCAAAATAAGGTACAATTTTTTGTAGATAAGCTAGCCAGTGGCATAGGTTTAATTGCAGCTGCCTTTTATCCTAAAGATGTGATTGTGCGGTTGTCTGATTTTAAAACTAATGAATATGCTAATTTAATTGGTGGCAGCAATTTTGAACCAAAGGAAGATAATCCGATGATTGGTTGGCGTGGTGCTTCGCGTTATTATGACTCTAAATTTGAGGCTGCTTTCCGCCTGGAATGCAAAGCTTTTCGTAAGGTACGTGAAGTTTTTGGTTTAACCAATGTTAAAATTATGGTACCTTTTTGCCGCACGATAGAGGAAGGTCAGAAAGTACTGGAAATTATGGCTCAAGAGGGATTAAAGCGCGGTAAAAATGGTTTAGAGATTTATATGATGTGTGAAATTCCAGCTAATGTAATTTTAGCACCTGATTTTTCTAAAATTTTTGATGGTTTTTCTATTGGTTCTAATGATTTAACACAGTTGACTTTAGGTATTGATAGAGATTCTGGAATTTTAAAGATAGCTGGTATAGCTAATGAGAAAAATGAAGCAGTTAAGGCTTTAATTAGACAAGTGATACATACCGCCCATCAGTATAAAAGAAAAGTAGGAATTTGTGGTCAAGGACCTTCTGATTTTCCTGATTTTGCTGAGTTTTTAGTGAAACAAGGCATTGATTCGTTGTCTTTAAATCCAGATAGCGTAGTAGCTACTAAGCTGAGGGTTGCTAAATTAGAAAAACATTTACCAAAAAGGTAAATAAAATAAAGATGAGAAAATTAAACCCCAGGTTAAATCCTTAATTTAATTTTCTTTTTGTCGTAGAATACAAAGTACTTTTAATTGTAAATTTTAAAATAAACAGAAATCATAAAAAAACAAAGGAATAAGTCATGCGGCAGATTTAAAAGGACGAGCGTAAGCGCTTAAAGATTTAATTCAACAACATACTAAAATTCCATTGAATAGTATTTTCTGTGGTGTTGAGAAAGGAAAGTTGGTGGTAAGAATTTCTAAAATACGTTTACTAAACGAGATTCAAGTGCCAGCAGGAGTGAAAATTATTGATATGGGGCAGGTAGTGCGCTTGTCAGGTACAGATATAAAAAATTGGCTACTACTGCCATTGGGGTTATTAATTTTAAAATATAACAAAAAGTTTAATTAAAAGCCCAGCATCTGTAATTGATTAGGGGCTTTTCTTTTGCCTATAAAAATGTTACTCTAATAACGCTTTTAGTCTTAACTTTAAATTATATGGGTTGGTTTTCTAATAACAAAACATTATCTACAAATGATTTAGATAAATTACTTAAAGAAATTTCCGTTTTACAACAAGCCGAGCGGGAATATGTTAAAGGATTATTTACTAAATATCAATCAGGCGGCATAAATAAAATGGAAGTAGAGAAAGCTATTAGAGAAATGAAATTTAATACCAGTGATATTATTGATACCACAGAAGCCGAAGCAATTAGAGAAAAGCTGTTAAGTTATTTATAAATTTTAAAATAAGAGATAATCTAGGAGAGGTCGCATAGTGGTCTAGTGCGTCTGCTTGGAGAGCAGATGTGTCGCAAGACACCGCGAGTTCGAATCTCGCCCTCTCCGCCAGTTTACAATGTCATCACCAGTAGAACAAATTAAATCCAAGCTTGATATTGTTGATGTAATTTCCGAATATGTCAGGCTAAAGCAATCAGGCCAAAATTTTAAAGGTTTGTGTCCTTTTCATAATGAAAAGACTCCTAGTTTTATGGTGCATCGAGAAAAGCAGATTTGGCATTGTTTTGGTTGCGGTTTGGGCGGTGATATTTTTGAATTTATTGAAAAATTAGAAAACGTTGATTTTCCTGAAGCCTTGGAAATTCTAGCGCGTAAAGCTAACATAGAAATTAAACCACAAGATGTTAGAGAATCAGGCAGGCGTACTAGACTTTTGGAAATGGTGGCTATGGCTGATAATTTTTGGCACGAGCAGTTATTAAAATCGTCTCAGGCTCAAGCCGCTCGTGACTATTTAAAAAAACGAGGCGTAGATAGCACACTAGCTAAATTTTTTCATCTGGGTTATGCTCCCGATAGTTGGGAAGCGCTTTTGAAATATTTAAAAACCAAAAATTATACTACAGAGGAAATGTTATCAGTGGGTTTGATAACTAAAAATACTAGAGGTACTTTTTATGATAAATTCCGCGATCGTATAATATTTCCCATAGCTGATATATATAGTCGGACAATTGGTTTTGGTGGACGAATTATTAAAGCCAAAACAGACGAACCAAAATATATGAATTCACCACAGAGCTTAGTTTATAACAAAAGTTTGGTGGTTTATAATTTAGATAAAGCAAAGAGTAGTATTAAAGAGAGTGGTTATGCTCTTTTAGTAGAAGGTTATATGGATGTGATAGGTTGCTGGCAAGCAGGGATTACTAATGTAGTAGCAACTTCAGGCACAGCTTTAACTTTAGAACAGGTCAAATTACTTAAACGTTATACCCAAGAATTACGTTTAGCTTTTGATGCTGATTTAGCTGGCCAGTCGGCTTCTGAGCGCGGTATTGATATTGCTTTACAATCAGAAATGGAAGTAAAAGTTATTTCCTTACCAGTTGGCGAGGATCCTGATACATGGGCTAGAAAAGAGCCAGCTAAATTTAAGCAAATGATAAAAGAGGCCAAGCCCATAGGTGATTACACTATGGAGGTGATATTAAAATCAGTAGATATTAATACTCGTCAAGGTAAAAAGCAAGCTGCTCAAAAAATATTGCAGGCCATTGCTAAATTACCCGACCCGGTAGAAAAAGATTATTATTTAAAGCAAGCTAGTCAACAATTTGGTATTGATGATCGAAGTTTACGAGAGCGTTTAATTTCCTTACCCACTAATTCCTTATATCGTGAGGTTGTCGAAACTGAGCCTATCATCTCGGCTGTTGTTGACCGCCATCAATTATTATCAGAACGTCTACTTTCTATAATTTTATATATACCAGAACATTTGGATTATCTTGCCGACAAATTAACACCAGAGATGTTGTCTTCATTAGAATTAACCGAACTTTACAGGAGAGCCGTGGTCTTTTATACTGAGAGAAAGCAGCTAGATTTAGATGCTTTTAAGCAGGAACTCGCGGCAGAGATCAATCTGATTAAATTGGCGGAAAGTTTATGGTTTAAGGCCGAACAGGATTTTATAGATAAAGAAAAAGATGAATTGTCGCAGGAACTTTTTGTTTTATTAAATTCATTACAACGCTTGTATTTAGAAAAGCAATTAAGAGTAGTGGCTGAGCAAATTAAACTGGCAGAGAAAAACGGCGACCAAAATAGTTTAGTGCAATTAAAAGAGCAACATCGGGAATTGTGTTCTAATTTAGCCAAGTTATTACATTAATCATGGCCAAAAAGAAAATATCCAAGAAAATTAAAGTCAAGCCTAAAAAGAAGTTATTAAATAAGCTAGGTAGCAAGGCTAAAGTTAGCAAGAGACGTCGTCAGGCAGCGATGCCAGGACAGGAGGTGTTGAATAAATTAGCTGATAAATCGCGGGTGCGTGGTTTTGTTACCGAGGATGAATTATTAGCTGTTTTTCCTGAGATTGAAGAGTATCCCGAAGTGTATGATGATTTTTTGGATCGTTTAGACCAGCAAGGCACGCAGGTAATTGAAACCGATGGCGGTATTTTAGATATTGGTGAAAAGAAAGAGAAATTATTATCACGAGCAGGTATTTCCACTGAGAAAAAAATGTATGATTTATCAGAAATTTCCAGTGACTCTATACAAATGTATTTGCGTGAGATTGGTAAAGTGCCGTTACTCAAGAGCGAGGAAGAAATTATGTTAGCTAAGCGCAAGGAAAAAGGTGATCAAGAAGCCAAACAGCGTTTAATAGAAGCCAATTTGCGTTTAGTTGTATCCATTGCCAAGAAATTTACCGGCAAATCTTTATCGCTTTTAGATTTAATTCAAGAAGGAAATATAGGATTATTTAGAGCTGTAGAAAAGTTTGACCACCGCAAAGGTTATAAATTTTCCACTTATGCTACTTGGTGGATTAGGCAGGCTATTACCCGCAGTCTAGCTGATCAATCACGAACTATTCGCATTCCTGTGCATATGGTAGAAACTATTAATCGTTTTCAGCAGGTGGAACGTCAGTTGATTCAAGATTTAGGTAGAGAACCTTTGCCTGAAGAAATAGCTGCTGAAATGGGTGAGCCGGTGGAAAAAATTCATCATATTATAAAAATTTCTCAAGAGACAGTTAGTTTGGAAACCTCGGTGGGTGAAGATGAAGAAGATTCTACTCTTGGCGATTTTATAGAGGATGTTAAAACTATTTCTCCTGATCGGGCGGCGGCAATGCAGTTATTGCGTGACCATGTAAGGGAAATTATTAAAGAGTTAACTCCTCGTGAACAAAAAATATTAGAAATGCGTTTTGGTTTATTAGATGGAGTAGCTCATACTTTAGAGGAAGTGGGACAAGAATTTGGTGTAACAAGAGAGCGTATTAGGCAGATTGAAGCTAAAGCGTTAGAAAAGATTCAAGAGCATGTAGGTATGAGGAAGTTGAAAGATTATTAAAAGTAGTGTAAGTTATTTAATACTTAGTTTGATTACGGATAGTAAAGATTTTCTTTTAAAAATTAATATAACATTCCGGGGTAGCTCAGTGGTAGAGCAGGTGCCTGTTAAGCACTTGGTCGTGGGTTCGAATCCCTCCCCCGGAGCCATTCAGGACAAGACAAGGAAAGCGCCTCGCGGCTTCGCCGCTTGGCGCTCCGATTTGCCAGTATTTTCCACGGCATTTCGGCAATTACAAAAACCTTCCGCTCCCGCAAAATGCGGTTCGAGCCAATCTTTTTTAGAAAATCTTTTTTGGCAAAAAGATTTTTCTGCAAAGCGATAATTTCGGCTTGTTTAGCAGCCAAAATGAAGTTTTTGGCCGGTTCGAGCCAATGATTATGCTTTCGCTCAAAATCAGCCAATTTTTCGGAAATCTCAACCTTCTCGTTGAGGATTTTTTGTTTTTTTGGCGGCATATTCGGCTTTGGAAATCACGCCTTCCAAATGCGCGTCCAGTAGTTTGTCCAGCTTATCCTCGCACTCTTTTATTTTTGCCTTGAGATTTTGAGCGAAAGTGATTCCGTCTTGGGCTTCTTTCTCAGTGTCTTTTTCCAATTCCGCAATCATTTTGTCCGCCCAAGACGGAGACAAAGAAACTTTTTGAATCTCGCCAGAAATTCGTTCTGCCAAAAGTTCCTCACGGATGTAGGGTTGAGAACACGTGCCCCGCTTTTTGGTACAGCGATAATAGTTATGTCCCTTTTGCGTTTCCGAAGTGATGGCGCAACCGCACTCGCCGCAGGTTAAAAGTCCGCGAAAAGCATACTCTTTGATATTCCGCTTTCGCGGTCGAGCGCGATCCGCAAGCACCTTCTGGCATTTATCAAAAAGTTTTTTTGCAATCATTAGCTCGTGCTTTCCTTGCCACAGCTCGCCGTTGTAGCGGAACATTCCGTAGTAGAAAGGATTTTGCAAAATGTTTTGTATTACCGAAACGGAAAGCTTGTTGCCGCTTTTGCTAAACAAGCCGGCTGAAATTGAAAATTTCCGCAAATCTTTCAGAGAATAGTTGCCCGTTGCGTAAAGCTCAAAAACTTTCCTAACGAGGCGAAACCGCTCAGGGTCTTTTACTATGGTATGCGTCCTTAAATCGTTTAAGTAGCCGAGCGGAGCGGGTCCGGGCATTTCGCCTCGCCTCAATTTTTGGCGCAATCCTCTTTTGGTGTTCTCTGAAAGATTGTCAACAAAATATTTTGACTGCCCAAAAGCGATATTGAGCATAAATTTTCCCTGCGGGGTAGCTTCAAACCAAAATGTTGGAAATTTCAACGCCTTGATTTTTCCGGAGTCAATGAGAAAAATAATTTTTCCGCCGTCAACAGAATTGCGGGCGAGCCGGTCGGGGTGCCACGCTAAAATTCTTTCGGCTTCGCTATTTTCTAATCGCTCCAGCATTTTATTGAAAATCGGACGGCCAGGCTCTTTAGCAGTTTGCGATTCGCGGAAAATATCAATAATGGTGAGCCGTTCTTTTTCGGCAAATTCCCGCAATTCTGTTTCCTGCGCTTCCAACGACAAAACCTGCCTGTCGTCCTCATCCGTTGATTTTCTGGTGTAAATAAAATACCTATACATAGTGTTGAAAAATTATTTTTCTTAAATTGCTTTTGGGCAATCCCGACATCCGTCGGGATAAATTATCGCTTTGCAACTCGTCCGCAGGGCGAGAAAAAAGATTGGCTGTCCGCTTGTAGCGGGACCCCGCGCTTCGCGCGGCGAACCGCATTTTGCGGGAGCGGAAGGTTTTTGTAATTGCCGAAATGCCGTGGAAAATACTGGCAAATCGGAGCGCCAAGCGGCGAAGCCGCGAGGCGCTTTCCTTGTCTTGTCCTGAAATGCTCCACACCATGAACGAAATCCGAACTTTTTTCCGAGAAAAT
>JBBIVB010000019.1:0-1169 GCA_037439965.1 Candidatus Veblenbacteria bacterium
CCGCGCTTCGCGCGGCAGAAACCAAAACGGAACGCTCGGGCGGGGCGGGAAGAAATGGGGGTATGGGGGAAATGAATGCCCGCCTCGCCCTCGCTTCCGCCGCTGCCAAGATTCGTATTTCGCCTTGCGAAATACGCCGCCATAAATTTCGCTTGTCTAAAGCCATTTTATTTGGTAGTATAACAATAAGGGTAATAACCTTGTATACTATAATACTACCAAAATTTTATTTATATGACAAGTGGAAAAATTATCAGCGAAAACATTAAGAAACTCCGCAGTAAACTTGGCTTGACACAAGACGATTTAGCCAAGAAAGCGGATATAAAATACACAACACTTATGAAGGTCGAAAGCGGCACGGTTAATAAGCCAAGTGTCCAAACTATGGCGAAAATCGCCAAAGCGTTGGGCGTTTCGATTGAGGATTTGATAAAATGATTGTTGCAAAAAGTGTTTGGAGGGGGTAAACTATAAGCAAGGTCGTAGAAAAATAATTAACTAATTTTCAATAAAAATTTATGATCAATCAACAACTTCTTGATTACATCAAACAGCAACTACAACAAGGTGTATCAAGAGAAATTATTACAAATAATTTAATTTCTCAAGGTTGGCAACAATCAGATGTTAACGAAGGATTTTCTTCGGTAGATTCTTCTAATAATACATTGGGTCAAATTTCATCTCCTCAATCATTTTCTACATTGCCACAACAGCCAGAGAAAAAGGTCAGCAAAACACTCTTGGCGATTATTTCCATAATCGGAGTACTAATAATTGGCGGCGGTGCTTTTGGATATTTTTACTATTTTCAAGAAACGCCGGAAAAAGTTATTGAGAAAATGGGAACTCGCTTCACCGAAGTTAAGACACTGGAATATCAGGGTGATATAAAAGCAGAAGTTACTACACCCGATTTATTGGGTGGTGGTAGTTTTATGCAACCGACACAACAAGCACTAAGTAAAAAAACGAGTAATTTTTCTATTAGCTTTAACGGTAAATCCGATGTTAATGACTTGAATAATCCCCAAGGTTCTTTTGCGTTTAATATAAAAACTGATGTGCTAAAAGAATTAACAAAAGGAGAATCTACTTTTGGTCTGGAGGTTAGGACTATAAATAAAGTTATTTATGTTAAATTAAACAATCTGCCCAATTTAGGA
>JBBIVB010000019.1:1269-19284 GCA_037439965.1 Candidatus Veblenbacteria bacterium
AAGAAAGATTACTTGCCTTACAAAATACTTTTCACGATTGGAATAAAAGAAACGGCTGAATCTAAAACTGCCGGTCAACTGACTGCAACGCTCTTATTCAAAAACTATAATAAGCCGGTGCAAATAGATATTCCTTCGCCAGTGAAAAGTATTGAAGAAATCATGGGTCAATTATTCGGCGGATTTTCGGGCGGTATGCAGTTGCCAAACCCTCAACCGAATTTACAGCTGCCTAAGCGTTAGTATAAAATTTTAGGCGGTGTGCTAATTTCATTGGCACGAAATTCGGCGGCGGAAAGCGAGGGCGGAATGAGTTAGTTCCGCTCAAAATAGGTTCGGATTTTGTCATATAATTTCACCATAAGCTTATATTAACCACTTTTACAGTAGTTGGTAGTTTATTGATTTTTTATTTATAATAAAATAGTCTAAATCTAAATAAAATCCTTATGTCGCAACTTTCCAATTACACAAACAAGTTCGTACTGCTGGTATGAGCGACGATATTATAATTTCTGAATTAAGAAATTCTGGTTGGCAAGAGATGGATATTCAAGGCGGTTTAGCTGAAACCGGCGGTAGTGCGCCCAATATTCAAATTCCACCCAAGATTTTAAGCCAGCAGTTGCCCGGTGCTCAAACAAGGACTTTCTGGCAAAAATTTAAGTTATCCATAATGATTGGTGGAATAGTCATAATTTTAACTGCCGGTGGTTATTTGGCTTATACTTATTATTTCAATAGCCCTCAGAAGATTTTACAGAAAGCCATAAGCAATATGGTTAAAGTAGAATCGGGCCATATAAAGTTTGAAGCAACAATAAGCGAAAAAATAGCAAAATCTGAAAGTTCTACTAAAAGTAGTTTTTTTGATTTGTTTGGCGTTAATAATTTTACCATTACTTTTGGGAGTAATGGTGGTTATAAATCAACAGCAGATACTTATGATTATGATGGTGTAATTACAGTTGGTATTAAGACGCTTGGCGTAAATTTTTCTTTTGATATTGAATTAAAGAAGATTGGCAAGGATTATTTTGTGAAGGTAGCAGATAATCCATTATCACAAAGTTGGGCAAGGAGGAATTTGTTGCCGATTGGATTAAGATTAATAAGGATGATTTGAAAAAGTTGAAAGAGATGGCTAAAGAGGAAGGGAGCATATCAAGCTTTGATATTAATGATGAACAAATAAAAATGTTACAGGAGGTAGCTAAAGTATATAATTATGTCAAAGTTGGTAAGAATTTAGGTACCGAGGAAATAAATGGTAAAAAAACCTGGCATTATCAAATGGTAGTTGATAAACAAGCGTTAAAAGAATATTTTAAAAAGGCGCTTGATATAGTTTTAGCTAAAGTTACAGAAATACCAGCAGAAGATAAAGAATTAGTTTCTTCTATAATAGAAGGTTATATTGATAACACTGACGTCACTAGTGAAATATGGATAGAAAAAAGTGATAAATTGATATATCGTTCGGTATTAAATTTACAAATGCCATCTTTCTTTGGTATAGCAGAGAAAATGAATAAAATTGATAGGGGTGACATTAAAACCAAACAACAGAAAGTAGAACAGCTTAAAAATGTATTTAACAAAGTAAAAAAGACTTTGACTTTCAACATTATTGTAGATTCAACCGACTTTAATAAAAAAGTGGAGATTGAGGCACCAGTTGGTGCGGTTGATATAGTTGATTTACTTAAAACAGCTAGAGTAAAATCCATGGATGCTGAGCGCATAGCTGATATTAAACAGATCCAGACCGCTTTGAAGATGTATTATAGTGACAAAGGCAGTTATCCTATAGCCGACAGGCCAGTAGTTTTAGGTCAGGGTGATTATAAATTTCTTATTGCAGATGGTTGGTCTGCCACTCGAATAGCGAAGGGCGCTGGTATTACATCTCTTAAGGCGCCAGTGGCCGGTCGTTATGCTTTTAAGCTCGAATGGTCTTTAGGAGATGCTAATGTTAATTATTATGATGCCCGTCGCGTTATTAATTTAACTGCTCCGGCAAAGAAGGGGGACACTGTTCTTAAATTAGATAGTCGTCCACTTGTTCAAGTATCATATATGATTTTTGATACAACAACACAAAAACGTGATGTATTATCATTAAGTCCAGAGGCCGTCACCACACAAAAATTAGATGCCATCCAGCTTAATGAGCCATTACTTAATTCTTATACAACCTCGGCTCAAATTGTACCTTTGTTGGGTAGCTATTGGGGACAGTTACCTACACCAGTTGGGCCAGTTGATTTGGGTACTTTTCAAAAAGGCGAAGAGATTAAAATAGGTTTTATTACTCAGTATTATGATTCTATTTTGGGACCATTTTTATCACTTGATCCAAAGTATTTTTTTTATGTCACCCAACCAACCGCCACTAGTTTTACTGTTTTAATTGATGATGGCCTTAATATAGGTTCACTAGATGGCAAATTTAAAGTGTATCAGGCCAGTGTCACCTCTCCTTATCCTATTACTATCCCTTCAGTAAAAACCAACAATCCTCTTACTTTTAGTTTACCTTATCCCCCCTCATTATCTTTTTCTTATATGTCAGATGTTCCCAGTGATCCAGGTACCCAAGGCTGGAGTTATAGTTATTGTAGTGCTACTAATAAGGAGCCGAATGAATGTTCTACTTCCGGTGAATCGTATATAATTACTTTTCAATTAGAAAGAGGCATTGATGATTTGTCTGCTGGCCAGCATATTGCTACGCCAAATGGTATACAATGATATATGAAAATTAGGCCAGGAAAATATCAGCACTTTAAGGGAGATATAGTAGATGTGATTGGTAAAGCTTTGCATAGCGAAACTATGGAAGAATTTGTTATTTATAAATATATGACCGGCAAAAGGCTGGAGCCATATTATTAGGTACGGCCGATTAAGATGTTTTTAGAAGAGGTAGAGTGAGATGGTAAAACTATGCCAAGGTTTAAATTTATTGAATAATTTTGAATAATATTGTCGTGGCAGAATTAATATTTGACACTTTTTGTTTTTTGTTAAAATAGAAAAACTGCAAAAATATTAGAAAAATCAAGATAGTCGAGCGTGTAGTTTAGTTGGTAAAACCCCACTCTTACAATGTGGTGACCGTACGTTCGATCCATGCCGCGCTCACAATTGCCACCGTAGCTCAAATAAGCTAGAGTCTCTCCTTCATTCTATGGTGTGACAAACCGTAAAAGGGTTAACCCCTCTTTATGGGACCCCAAGCTAGACTCATGGTAAAGCAATGATAATAGGTACAGCGCAAGCTCGCGCAGTCCTTGATCGAGTCTTTTTAGGAGAAGATTGTTGGTTCGAATCCAACCGGTGGTTCAAAATTCTTTTAAATAATATATTTAAGACACAGAATTCTTTGAGTAGATTCTAGATAAGGTTGCAAGAGATCTTTATAGAATACAACAAAAATCGTCACGGTTTATCCGTTAAGTCTCGATGCTATCTTTCTTAAGGCAGTCTCAATTCCGTGTTATAGTAAAGGGGACGTGAAAACCAATTACGTTTCTTATTTTATTTGTTAAGAGGTAATTTTTTAATTAAAGTATAAAGACATAAGGCACGGAAACAACTTGCTTGGCACATTTTCAGGTTCGAATCCTGATAGTTTGTCTGGATAAGAGCTTGGACAAAGTGTAGAAAGTTAGGAGATTATGACGTTTTGTCTCTAGATAGAGTTGAGTCGGTAGTGAAATACTAATCTACCCAAGTTGTGTGAAAAATCATACCTAAAAAGTCTTTGAAGGATTCTGTGCCGCTTGGTTGCACGTAATAATCAAAATACGATATGCACTTTTTATTTGCTAAAAAACAATTTTTCTATTAAAGTAGAAGTATTATGAAGTTTCAAGTTAAAGATTTAAAATTTAAAACCAATGCCGTTGGCCTAGTGCTTACTTATTTTATTAAAGATAAACCAGAAAGCCATATATTGTGGAAATTTTTAGGAGCAGCTGACAAAAAGCAAGTAGCACGATTATTTTCTAATAAAGAATTTCAAGGTAAAGATAAACAAACGGTAGTTATACCTTCTTTTAAAAAAGGAAAGATTTTGTTAGTAGGTTTGGGAGAAAAAGGTAAATGGAATTTAAGGCGTTTAGTTTTGACAGCGCGACAAATAGTAGTTTTAGCTAAGCAGTATAAAGTTAAATCTTTAACTATAGCCATAGAGAATTTAGCCAGCGCTGGTGAGAGCTTAGAAAAAATTTCTCAAGTTGTAACAGAAAATATAGTCATGGCTGATTATGCTTTTACTAAATATAAACAGGATAAAAATAGTAATTTCGCTATTAGTGAGATAATTTTTTTAACCAGTAAATTAGCTTTATCATCTGTTAAGCAAGGAGTTAAGGTTGGTATGATAGTTGGCAAATGGGTTAATTATGCCCGCGATTTAGGTAATACACCAGGCGGTGATATGACCCCCACATTGTTGGCCAGCAAAGTCAAAGAAATAAGTAGGCGGGAGAATAATATTAAAGTAACTATTTTAGATAAAAAGAAAATAGCAGCCAATAAAATGGGAGCTATTTTAGGTGTAGCTAAAGGTTCTGCCGAGGAGCCGAAATTTATTGTGATGGAATATCAGGGAGCTAGCAAAATAGATAAGCCATATGTTTTTATAGGTAAAGGCGTTACTTTTGATAGTGGTGGTTTAAATTTAAAACTAGATAAAAGTATGGATGATATGTGGATGGATATGTTGGGAGGTGCAGCAGTAATCTCAGCTTTAGCTGCTATTGCTGAATTAAAATTAAAAGTAAATGTTGTTGGGTTGGTACCAGCTGTTGAGAATATGCCTGGGTCTGCAAGTTTCAGACCAGGAGATTTGCTTAAAACTATGTCTGGCAAAACTATTGAAGTTTTAAATACCGACGCTGAAGGTAGAATAATTTTAACGGATGCTTTAACTTATGCCGAAAGATATAAACCAGAGTTGGTGGTAGATATAGCCACTTTAACTAGTGCTTGCATGATAGCCCTGGGTTTAAAAACTTCTGGTTTATTAACACCTGATGCAGAGTTGGAAAATAAATTAAGAGAAGTAGGTGAACGGTCTGGTGATTATGTTTGGCCTCTGCCTATGTGGGAGGAATACGAAGAGGAGATAAAAGGAATCTTTGGTGATTTGCAAAATGTAGGTAAAACAAAATTTGGTGATGCCATTTCAGCTGCGATGTTTTTATATCAGTTTGCTAAAAAATATTCCTGGGCACATTTAGATATCGCGCCGACTATGAAGGTTGTCGAGGGACAGTATTTAGCCAAAGGCGCTTCAGGTGTGGGGGTAAGATTCTTAGTAGAATTAGCTAAATTATCAGAAAAATAAATGGTGACTTGATAGATCTTGACAGATAATATGGTTTGATGTACACTAATTGACGTAGAGTCATTATTATTCTAATAAAAAGGTAAGTTATTGCTAATTATAGCTATTTATGCAATTACAATTAACTTTAACTATTAAAAGAAGCGGCCCCATGGCGTAAGGTTTGTTTTAGTCGGATAAGTTGATAAGTCGCTTCTAAACAAAGCGATTTTTTGTTTCTCTCTTTAAAACCTTCCACGATTATCTTGAATTCATGAACTAAGTTTTCGTAAATTAAAGCTTAGTCGTGGATAGCACTTTAACAATTATCAAGTTTCAATTATTAAATTTTTAAATAGGGTAACCATAAATGAACATTCATTCTTGTGGTTAAACCGAAGTTAAGGGCAAATGGTGGATGCCTTGGTACGAAACGACGATGAAGGACGTAGCAGCCTACGATAAGCCTCGGGGAGGTGGCAAGCAACCTTTGATCCGGGGATATCCGAATGGGGTAACCTAATTTGCTGGAAGAGCAAATTATCATTATCTGAATTCATAGGATAATGAAGGTAACCTGGGGAACTGAAACATCTAAGTACCCAGAGGAAAAGAAAACAACATTGGCGTTACATTACATAATGTCCATTCCATTTTTTGTGGAGTGGATACCATTGTAGTGTTTCGCTTGATTCCCTTAGTAGTGGCGAGCGAACAGGGAGTAGCCTAAACCTCGTAGAACCAAGTTACTCTGATATATAATTTTCGGATTATATTATCAGACGTAGCTGAAGATTCCTCGATCAATGTTTTACTAGGTGTAGAAAGGTAATAACGTTTAGGGACGAGAGATTCCTAAAGGAGCGCTACTTAATAAAACTTTCCTAGTCAAATCCGTTGGAAAACGGAACCAGAGAAGGTGATAGTCCTGTAGGCGAAAGGAGTTTTGTGCTCCTAGTTATTAATCTTGAGTACCACGGGACTCGTGAAATCCTGTGGGAAGCGAGCGTGACTATGCGCTAAGGCTAAATACGTTTCGTAACCGATAGTGAACAAGTACCGTGAGGGAAAGGTGAAAAGCACCCCGTTGAGGGGGATGAAATAGTATCTGAAACCATTTGCTTACAAAGAGTCAGAGCTCTGTCGCAAGACGGAGTGATGGCGTTCCTATTGAAGAATGAACCAACGAGTTAGCTGGTAGTAGCTTTAGATTAAGTCCTAAGGGACGAAGTCGCAGTGAAAGCGAGGCAGAAATTGCCATTTTGAGTTTGATAACAGGTGACGGCTTATACTGTCTTCTGTTATCTTACTCAGTTGCTGCTATCACTAGACCCGAAACCGAGTGAGCTAGCCATAGCCAGGGTGAACCTCGAGTAACATCGAGGGGAGGCCCGAACCCACGCGCTGTGCAAAACGCGGGGAGGAGCGGTGGCTAGTGGAGAAATTCCAATCGAACTCGGTAATAGCTGGTTCTCCTCGAAATAGCTTTAGGGCTAGCCTGTAAGATGGACATCGATGGTAGAGCACTGAATGGATTACCGTGGCGTGAGCCTAGGCGATCCAACCAAACTCCGAATGTCGGTGTTTTAAACTTATGGAGTCAGACTATGGGGGCTAAGCTCCATTAGTCAAAAGGGAAACAGCCCATTGATCGCCAAGTAAGGTCCCTAAATCCAAGCTAAGTGTCAAAGGCAGTCTTGCTGCTTATACAACTAGGAGGTTGGCTTAGAAGCAGCCATCCTTTAAAGAAAGCGTAACAGCTCACTAGTCCAGTGGCTCGGCGCCGAAAATGTATCGGGGCTAAAGCTTGGTACCGAACTTGCGACCCGTCCTGAATATTTAGGACGAGGGGTAGAGGAGCGTTCACAGTAGCTGTGAAGCCTCACTGTAAAGTGGGGTGGAGCATTGTGAAGTGCGAATGTTGGTACAAGTAACAAAAATTCAGGTGAGAACCCTGAACACCGTAAACCCAAGGTTTCCTGGGCAACGCAAATCGACCCAGGGTGAGGCGGTCCTAAGCTGAGGCCGAAAGGCGTAGGCGATGGATATGCAGGTTAATATTCCTGCCCTGCCGCATTTTTCCAATGGGGTGACACTTATTGAACGGTCTAGCGTTATTATGGTTTTGAACGTCTGCCGCACTAGGATGCATTCTTGGCAAATCCGGAGTGTATTAAATTCTGGTGCAGTAGGAAGGGGAAGTGGCAACACGGAACCAATTAGGCCAATTAGTGAGTCCAGAAAAACCTCTAGGGCTAAGAGTGCGGTATCCGTACCGGAAACCGACACAGGTGGGTGAGGCGAGTAGCCTCAGGTGTACGAGAGAACCCTCGTTTAGGAACTCGGCAAAACAACGGCCGTAATTTCGGAATAAGGCTTTCCTGAAGTATGTGCACAAGCGCTTATTTCAGGACGCAGTAAAAGATGCCAAGCGACTGTTTATCAAAAACACAGGTCCCTGCTAAAGCCGTAAGGCGATGTATAGGGGCTGATGCCTGGCCAGTGTCAGAACGTTAAGGTGAGGGGTGCAAGCTCTGAGCCGAAGCGCTGATGAACGCCGGCGGTAACTATAACCGTCCTAAGGTAGCGAAATTCCTTGTCGGGTAAGTTCCGACCTGCACGAATGGCATAACGACTTGGCAACTCTCTCAACGATGGACTCGGTGAAACTGCAAGACCCGTGAAGATGCGGGTTACCCGCGGCTAGACGAAAAGACCCCGTGAAGCTTTACTACAACTTGGTATTGACTGTACGTTTTGTCTGCTCAGTATATGTGGGAGACTTTGAAGTTCCGCTTTTGGGCGGGATGGAGTCACAATATGAGATACCACTCTGACGAAATATACTTTCTAACCCCTGTCCGTTATCCGGTAGGGGGACAGTATCTGGTAGGTAGTTTGACTGGGGCGGTGGCCTCCCAAAATGTAACGGAGGCGTTTACTAAGGTTGGCTAACTCCCGATGGAAATGGGAGCGATAGGGCAAACCCACAAGCCAGCTTTACTGCAAGGGCGACAACCCGAGCAGTTGCGAAAGCAGAAGTTAGTGATCCGACGATCCAATATAGGATGGTCGAAGCTCAACGGATAAAAGTTACTCCGGGGATAACAGGCTGATCTGGTCCAAGCGTCCACAGCGACGACCAGGTTTGGCACCTCGATGTCGGCTCATCGCATCCTGGGGGTGAAGAAGCTCCCAAGGGTCCGGCTGTTCGCCGGTTAAAGCGGTACGCGAGCTGGGTTCAGAACGTCGTGAGACAGTTCGGTCTCCTATCTGTCGCGGGCGCTCGAAACTTGAGAAGGCTCTTCCCTAGTACGAGAGGACCGGGAAGAACGAACCTCTAGTGTACCAGTTGTTCTACCAAGAGCATAGCTGGGTAGCTACGTTCGGCACGGATAAACGCTGAAGGCATATAAGCGTGAAGCCGTCTTCAAGATTAAGTTTCGTTATAGGTCCCCCAGAGACTATGGGGTTGATAGGTGGTAGGTGTAAGATCCGTAAGGATTTCAGCCGAGCCATACTAATAGACCAAAGGTTTAGCCACAAGAACGAGTGTTCAAATTTTATGCAAAATAAAAATAGTGAAGGATTAAAACTAATTTTATTCTTTATAGTGTTGTCGGCGGTTATTACTTTAGTTTTTTATTTAACACCCCCGACTATTGTCGGTTTCTAAATTTTAAACCAGCAAACTTTGTTTTGTTATAGATATAAGGTACGATTTACAACTCTGGTGCTTTTAAGCAATGGGGCAACACCTCTTCCCATTCCGAACAGAGCCGTTAAGCCCATTAGCGCTGATGATACTCAGGAGTTTATCCTGTGGGAAAGTAGGCCAGCGCCAGAGTTGTGTATCGTACTTATGCCAAGACACGAGTTTGCTGGTTTTTTATTTATGCTAAACTTACCTTGTTTATATGCGTATCTATGCTGATATCCACATTCATTCTAAATATGCTCGTGCCTGTTCACCGCAACTCACTTTAGAGAATATTGATTTATGGTGTCGGATTAAAGGAGTGAGTTTGGTAAATTGTGCTGATTTTACTCATCCTTTGTGGTTTGATGAAATTAAACAAAAATTAGAACCAGCAGGCAATGGTTTGTATTATTTAAAACCAAATTTGCGTCTTAAAGATTCTCGTTTTAAAGAAAAAGAATTATTACCAGTCAATTTTATTATTGGTACCGAGGTGGCTTGTATTTATACTCACGCTGGCAGTATGCGGCGGGTTCATCATTGCATTTATTCTCCTTCTATAGAAATAGCGGGTGCGATAAATCAAAAATTGATTGAGCGTGGTTGTAAGTTAAAAGCTGACGGTCGGCCGATTTTAGGTATGTCTTCGCAAGATTTATTAAAGTTAATTTTAGAAGTAGATGAACGTAATGTTTTAATTCCGGCTCATGTTTGGACTCCTTGGTTTGCTATTTTTGGTTCTAAGTCAGGTTATAATAGCGTGGAAGAATGCTTTGGTGATTTAACTAAGCATATTTTTGCTTTAGAAACAGGGTTATCATCAGATCCACCAATGAACTGGCGTTTATCGCAAAATGATAAATATGCATTAGTTTCGCATTCTGATGCACATTCTTTGCCCAACATCGGGCGCGAGGCCGATATCTTTGAAGGTAGTGAGCTGTCTTACGATAATATTATGCAGGCTATTAAATTTGCAAGTCCCAAAGCTATTAACCAAGGAAAAAATAGAAATTTGCCTTTAAGACTAACCGGAACCATAGAATTTTTTCCCGATGAAGGGCGTTATCATTATGACGGTCATCGTGAATGTGGTATTAGATCAAGTCCCAAAGAAACCAAAAAATACAAAAGGATTTGCCCCAAGTGTGGTCGCGAGTTAACCATTGGTGTGCTTTATCGGGTAGAGGAACTGGCGGATAAACCAGAAAGCAGTAAGCCAGAAGGAGCTCCTGATTTTATTAATCTAATTGAGCTTGATAAAGTAATAGCGCAAGGGCAAGGTGTTAAAGGAAGACAAACCAAAGCTGTAGAGGATGAATATTGGAATTTAGTTTCAGCTGGACAAGGTGAATTGCCAACTTTAATAGATTTGCCAGAAGCTAAATTAAATAAAATCACCATCCCACGTGTTGTGGAGGCTATTAAGCGCCTGCGACAAGGCAAGGTGAATATTGAACCGGGTTATGATGGCGTTTATGGAGAAATAAATATCTTTTCTCCCGAAGAACAGCAAACACAGCAAGCTAGGTTATTATAAGCATAATTTGGTTGTTTCACACTATTCTCGGTTAACTCGAGGGTTTATTTTAGGATTCCAAAGTATTATCTCAATTTTTCTTTTACCATTAAAATTCCAGTGGTGTTTTATAGGATATTTTAGTTGATAATTGTTACTAATTGCCTTATGATGGCCAATAAAAAAGCCGATATGTTTATGGATATCTCCTTTTCCAAAATCAATTTTTTCCCAAACTAACACACTGCCGATTTTTGGTTGATTGATTTCCCTCCACCCAGATTCTTTTAAGTCTTTGATAGTAGAATCAACTGTGGCGTGGATCTTTTTAATAAAGTTAAACATCTTTAATATAGACGAAACGTAAAAAGCACAAGAGAGTTCTCCACCCTGTGTTATATCAGTCTTTTTATCATTTACCGCACTATATAAATTACGGAATAATTTAGTGCCAACGCTGTTTTTAATAACAGCTAAATAAGTATCAAAAATCAAGGGAATAACTTTTGAAATATGATTTTTGTTGGGCATAAATAGACTTTGGTGATATGTTCTAGAAAAAATTATAGCTTATTACGAACAGAATCTCGTCTAGCGGGGCCTGTCGTCAGGCGGCTAATCGTAGTGGACTTCATCAGAGCCAGTTAGAACCAAGTTATTAAAGCACTAACGCTTTAGCGTGTTTGATTCCCTATGTTTTTCTATTTCTTTCTCAGCTGCGTTTTTGAATTGCAGACGAAACCGCTGATAATGTCTCACTTACTTTTGGAAGCCGCCTTTCTTAATAAGGAACGCTAAGAAAATTTGCAATTTTTGCACCTAGGTCTTTTTCTGGAATTATTTGTCGTCTCATTATTTTGATTATAGATGAACTACTTGGGTTAAGTTGAATAATTTCGCCATTGTTTAATACAAAACCAATATGATAAGAACATCCACCATCCCTTATTGAGTTTTGATATGTAATAGATAATTCAATTTTTTTTAATCTGTCTTAGGTCGTATTCGTTAACACTTTTCCCAATCAGCCATTTGTGCAAAAATGTGAGTTTGCTAGCTGATTTATCAAGATTTACTGTGGTGACTTTTGTAACAGCAATAATAAATCCGTTGAGGATAACACCTACAAACCCTAACCAAAGTGGTGGCTGATTAGTAAAGAAATTTGGTTTAATAAATACCACAATACCAGTCAAAAGAAATATTATTTCAATAAAAAATGCGATAATATTTTTGTCCTTGAGAACCATTAAATTTACATTTTCCTCAATTATTTTTATAGTTTTCCGTAGATACAAGTATTTTATTGTAGATTGGTGGACCTAGGCAGAATCGAACTGCCGACTACGCGTTGCAAACGCGTCATTTTACCATTAAACTATAGGCCCACACGGAATAGGTGATACAGATTTTATAAATTTTTTAATTTTATACTTATGAGCCAATACTTCTAAACAGGGGGCTGGCTATTCTACCGAACAAAGGTTGCCAAAGGTTAGTTATAATACCAAATCCTAAAATAATTATTAGAATTCCTATAAGTTTCCAAAATATACGAGTGCCACCTGCTGTTCCTAAGTGTTCTTCGGCCCAAGGTATATGGCCAAAATTATTAACTATCCAATCAGCTTTCCAAACACAAAGAAAGCCAACTACTGCCATAAATAATCCTAAAATGATATTACCCATAATACATACAAAATTAAAATTTATTTTATTTGGCTATGCCACGTGAATTGAGGTATTATTCTTGATAAGTAGTCCCGTAAAAGTTTCACTTCTAGTGAAACCACGGGACACGTAAAAATTTTAGCTGTGGCACTTCAATTTTTACGTGGTGGACGCTATAGGACTCGAACCTATGACCTTCTGCGTGTAAAGCAGACGCTCTAACCAGCTGAGCTAAGCGTCCACATTATTATACTTCTTTTGATTCCTCATTTGTGTCAGGTTTTAACCCTTTTGATATATTATTAAGAGCAGTTTGTAACAAATTATTACCAGCGTATCCTATTTCTTGTAATTTAATAATATTGCGCGCAAAACATTCGAATGCCCAGCCCTCTAATTTTACTTGGTCAGAGGTTTGTTTTCCAAAATGGCCTGGTTTATTTTTCTGGAAATATTTGATTAATTGTTTCTCTCCAATCATTTGTTTTGCTTGTTCTATTGCTTTTACTGTGGATACATCGTTACCTGTTGGTTTTAGGATTTTCTCTAGTTCTTCTTCGCTTATCGTTTCTGTGTCTTTAGATTGAGTAGTATTTTCAAAATATTCTGTCATATGTTCAGGTAAATAGATATTTTATTTCTGGTGCGGACGGAGAGACTTGAACTCTCACGGGGTTGCCCCATCCCGCTTAGCGGGAACAGAACTGATGGCGCGCTTCGCGCGGCTGAATCAATCGGCAAAATTCCTGAAAGTTTGATACTGGTGCGCGGGAGAGGACTCGAACCTCAAATCCCTTGCGGGAACCAGCACCTCAAGCTGGCGCGTATACCAGTTCCGCCACCCGCGCCGGGGTTATAGATTATTTAGTTTTTTCCTTTAGCTTTTTAGTGTAAATACGCAAGTATGGCAATTGTGCTTTATTAACTTTATATTCTTTAACCACTTCAATTTTGGTAATGGTAGGAGATAATAAAGGAAATATTTTTTCTACGCCTACACCGTCGGATATTTTTCTAACAGTGATAGTGGCATTTACACCTTGTCCGCCTCGGCGGCCAATAACTATACCTTCAAAAATTTGGATACGCTCCTTTTCTTCGCCTTTGGCATTTAATTCTTTAATTTTTTGGTGTACTTTAACTAGTTGTCCTGATTTTATAGCTTGAGTTTGGTTAGTAGTTTTAACTTCCTCGTTCATAAAAATTATTGACTTATTTAATAATTAACATCCTAAAATTATTGGTTAGGGCTAAATTAGAATACCTAATTTTAGCTACTTCGTCAAGGGTTGTTTTATATTTTGGGCTATTATTTTTTTTACCAATTTGACCGTCTGATTCAGTTTGCCCCATTTGTTGATTACGATATAATTATAATGATTCTTGAGTTTTAATTCTTCAAGAGCTCTTTGCCAGCGGAGATTTTTTTGTTGCCAGCTTAACTCATCTGAATTGAAGATACGGCGTTTTACTTCTTTTTTAGAATCAGCAGTAATAAAAATTGTTATAGTATCTGGTAATTGTTTTTTTACTTTTTGAGCCCCTTGGACTTCAATATTTAGTAGAATGTTTTTACCGGCGGTTAATTTTTTTATTACCTTTTCTTTGGGAGTGCCATAGCGGTGGTTCGCAAACCATTTCCACTCTAAAAATTCTTTATTAATAATCATTTTTTTAAAAAATTGTGGGGTAACAAAAATATGTTCGCGGCCATCTTTTTCACCCATCCTTTTTGGCCGAGTAGTATAGGTAATGATGGTGGATAATTTAAGGTTTTGGTATCCTAATAATCTTTTAACAATAGCATCCTTACCAACACGGGAGGGACCGGAGATAATAAAAAGTTTTCCCTTGAATTTTCTCATTGAAGATTGATTAAAAAATTCTCAAGTTCTATTGGTAGTGAAGAAACAAATTCTTGCCGTTTATTTTGTAAATCTAAAAAGGCCAATTTACTAGCATGTAAAAATAGTCGGCCTAGATTCTTATTTACTTTCCATTTGGCTGGTTTATAAAGTTTATCACCTACTATAGGATGGCTAAAGGCAGCTAAATGAGCTCTAATTTGATGAGTGCGACCAGTGGCAATTTTAATCTTTAACAAAGTAAAATTTTTAAAAAGTTTTATTACTTCAAAGTGAGTTGTAGCTTCTATACCTTCATCTTCGTGTGGCCTAGCTGCCGTTTTGCCGTGTTTGGTTTTAGAACGTGCTAAAGGGAAATCAATTATACCACTAGGCGTTTGCACTTGTCCCAAGACCAGACCGATATATTCTTTGTCTATAGTCCGTTCTTGAAATTGCTTTTTAAGATGATTAAACATTTCTTGGTTTTTGGCTACCACTAGCAATCCCGAAACTTCTCTATCTAAGCGATGAACAATTCCTGGTCGTAATTTATCTTCCCCAACCGCAGCCAGTTTTGGATAATGAGCTAGTAAGCCATCTACTAAAGTTGGTTCATGGACCCCTTCAGCTGGGTGTACTACTAAACCAGCAGGCTTATCTATCACTAAAAAATCCTTATCCTCTTTTATGACTTTAAATTTTACTTGTTTGTTTGGTTTAATTTTGACTATTGGCGGCGGTGTAATATTTAATTTTAAAATGTCGCCTTCTTTTAAAAAGTAGTGGGGTGTAACAGTTTTTTTATTAACCAACACCTTACCATTTTCAATTGCTTTTTGTAAATAATTTCGGGAAAAGTTTTTATAATAATTAACTAAAAATTTATCTAATCTTAGCCCTTTTCCTTGATCTGGCGTAATAGTTATTTGTTCTTTCATAAATATTTTTTAAGATAAGCAATGGCTTCGTTTTCAGTTTTAATTTTTTTGCTTAATTGTGCTTCAGTTAATATCTTAAGCAAGTGCCCTACTTTTGGTCCAGGTGATAATTTTAATTCTTTCATCAATTGATTACCATTAAGTAATAATTTTAGTTCTCCCTTATTAGTTAAGAGTCGTGCTAATTGTTTTAATCTTTTTCTTAAAGCTAGCAGTCTATCAATTAAAACTCGTCCATCAGCTGGTTTGGTAGCAAAAGAATCAGCAAAAATTATTTGTTGTAAGGCTTGGCCCCACGTAGGTTTTGCAAAAAAATAGCGATAGAGGGTACCTGGTCTGAATTCAGCCACTTTGCCATGTACTAAAAGCATATGTTTGGCGACTAGCCATTCTACTAATTCTGGTTCAACTTTATCACCAGTAGTATCAACAAAACTAGTGAGTTTAAGTCGTTCTATTATTTTTGGTACTAATAAAGCTCCTTTAATATCATGTTCTGGTGTTCTAATTATTTTAACTTTATGGCTAGTGGGCGTTTGTAAAGTTAGTGGTTTGCCAATATCGTGCAAGATGGTTGCTAAGATAACGGAGATGCTAGGTGTTATCTTGGGAAATAGTTTTTTCCATAATCTACTCTCCCAAGAAGTTAAAGCCAAAACTGTATGTTTAAAAACATCTCCTTCGCTATGAAATTTTTTAGCCTGGGGGGTATTGTGCAAAGCATAAACTTCTGGTAGTAAAGTTTTAATAGCACTAGCTTTGTCCCATAAAATTAAACTCTTAGCCGCATTAGCTTTAAGGGATTTTATAAATTCTCGGGCAATAATTTCCCGTGGCAGAATAAAAGCATTTTTATCTTTGGCTAATAAACTTTTGGCGCACATTTTTTGCAAAACACGCCAAGTTTTATTTTCAATAGTAAAGTTAAGCTGGAGGCTGAAACGCAGAGCTCTAAGTAATCTAGAGAAATCTTCTTGAAAGCGAATGGTTGGCAACCCTACAGTTCTGATAATTTTTTTATCCAAATCTTTTAAACCGCCTACTATATCTATAATTTCTCCTGATAATAAATCTAAAGCTAAAGCGTTAATAGTAAAATCTCGTCTAGTTAAGTCTTCCTTAATAGATAATTGGCTTGAGGTTTTAATAGTAAAGTCACGATAACGTCCGCTACCCCAGCTATGATCTAAGCGTGGTAAGGCAATATCTATAGGTTTAGTTGGCCAGGAGGGGGGTGTAAACTTATATACACCGAATTTCTTACCAACCAAAACGGTTTTGCCATGTTTTTTTAAAAACGATTCTAATCGTTGGTTGGTTATTTTACTCACTACTAAATCATAATCTTTAGTTGGCCGATTAATTAGTAAATCCCTAACTGCACCGCCAACCAAAAAAATACCCACCCCAACCTGTGATTTTTTAAGTTGGTGGGCCAACTTCAGAATTTTATTTGGGATTTTTTTTAGGCTTATTTTTGCCATAGATTAACTATTTATAATTATAGCTGTTTTATTTAGCTTTAGATATAAATACACCCCATCCGACAAGTTCAGGACGGAGTGCATTTATTTCTAAACTAATAAATTCTTATTTTTGCGATAATTCTCGTTCAATAACATCAAGCCATTTACTAGCTTTTTCTTTACCGCCTAAGCCAAAAGCTAAGCCGCCGGCTAGTGCCAGCATAGCCACCAATCCAGTAAATAATATTTCTATCAAACTAGTCGCTACGCCTAATTGTACCAAGGCCGCTAAGATAGCAAAGATGACAATAGACCATTTTGATAAAGCAGCTAATGGTTTAATAGTTACTGATGGTACTTTAGATACGGAAATGGCGCGTTCTACTATATTATAGACAAAATGCGCAGTCATTAAGCCAATAGTCAAGATTATAATAGCTACAAATACATTAGGGATGTAAAGTACCACTGCATTCAAAAATTCAGTAATTTGTTTCCAATCTAAAATATCTGTCACGGTAATCAAGACCACGATAACAAAAAACCATTTTACTAACCAGCCAGTTAAAGCAGCTAAATTAAATTTAACGCCAGCCGCCTCTACTTTTGGTGAAAAACCAGATTTGGTTAAAATATCATCTAGTTTAAGGAAGTTAATTAATTTAGTTGCCAATTTACCTAGCCAGCCAGCTAACAATAAACCAATAACTAAAACAATAATAGCTAAAAGAAGATCAGGTAAAAATTCTGTTAATCTAACCCAGACTTCTTCTAGTGAATTAATAATTGTTTCAAGCCACATATTTACACCCCCCTTCTGTTTTAGAAAGTTTATTATGATTTGATGTAGTGTTTTTTATGATATATAAATTATATCATAATTTTTGAAAAAAATCAATTAAAAACCAATTAAAAAATAATTGACTTTATAAAAAATATTAGTGAGCTCAAGCGTACGAAGTGTACACCATAGTGAGCTTTGCTCTACTAGTAGGGTTAGAACTTGGTTTAGAATTCCCAAGCGTTCTTTATGGGATATATATTATATAAATTTTTAAATAAAAAGAGGCAACTTAATTAATATTTGACTTAAAGTTGCCTCAGGAAAGTTAAATTAAAAATTTAAATCGTGGGAAAAAGTCCTTTTTCTCCAAATGTTCCTTAAAGTCGCTTAATTTCATTTCACAGACCTCACTTTTATCATTCTCTATTATAGTAGGGCCCCCTTTTTTATAAGGTAGTATGTTTTGTTTTTGTGAAAGTGAAACACGCCATAGTTGAATGAATTACCACATAGTAGTGGAATGCAGGATGTTCCTATCATAAAATACCCTTTTCAAATGGACTATTTTAGTGTTGATTATTTTATATAACTTTACATCTTGATAAATTATAAGTCAATAACGAAAACCACCCTTATCAGGTGGTTAAAATTGGTGTATTTATACAATTCCGCTCGAACTTATTTTATCAAAAATTCCTGAAAAAAGCCACTTAACTACGGCTCGCGCCGTTAGAAAGCCTGCATCGCAAGTA
>JBBIVB010000020.1:0-19051 GCA_037439965.1 Candidatus Veblenbacteria bacterium
TTAAAATAACACCTAAAGGTCCGACTGGTTTTTTTTCTAATAATAAATGAGCCAGTACCTCATCGATCACGGGTCTACCTTCTTGATCTAATAAATCAAAAGTTTGCTGTAATAAATTATACAATAATTCTTGGGAGGCTGTTTTTAATATCCAGGCTTTACGATATTTTTGACCTCCATCATCTAATGGCCGGATAATATCATCTAATAATTTTGCTAAATAAAAACGTATGGTATTAATTGGCATATCCTGCCCGCCAGCCTCGCCCAATAACTGCCACAATCTTTCTTCGGCAACAACGCCACCTTGACTTTCAATGGTTTCTAGTACCACCATTCTTACCGGTGCTAATACTTCTTGTAATTTAGACGACTGTTTAATTTTATTAATTACTAACTTTTCAATCTGTCTTACTCTTTCTCGAGTAATTTGAAAAGATTTACCAACACTATCCAAGGTCTCTTTTTCTTTATCAGGCAAGCCAAAACGACGTGTAATTATTTGTGCCTCACGTTCTGTTAAATATTTTAAAATCTCGGCCAACACTTCCTGAGGGCGAAAATGCTCTTTACGGGAAAATTGCTGAGTAGTGATTATTTTATCTAAAATTGAACTTTGGTTATTGACCATCATAGATACAAATTGTATAATATATATTAATTATATCACATTATTAAATTTATGTCAAATAAAAAACTTCCACCCTTATAAGCTTATAAGTAAGGATGTATACTTTATTTTATCTATCCTATTGTGATATTATCTTTTTAAACAAGCGCCAATAAAATCCCGAAACAAAGGATGCGGACGCAAAGGACGAGATTTAAATTCTGGATGAAATTGTACGCCCACAAACCAAGGATGATTTTTAAGTTCAACTATTTCCACTAATTTTTTATCAGACGATGTTCCAGCAATAATAAGCCCCGCTTTCTCTAATCTGGAACGATATGTATTATTAAATTCATAGCGATGTCGATGACGTTCAAATATTTTTCCTTGGCTATAAGCTGAGTAAGTTTTTGTTCCTTTGGTTAAAATACAATCCCAAGCGCCCAAACGCATAGTAGCGCCATAATCGCGAGATAATAATTTCTTTTCTTGCTCAGGCATAATATGAATAACTGGATTTTTAGTTTTAATATCAAACTCAGTACTAGTAGCGCCTTTAATCTTGGCTACATTTCTCGCAAACTCAATAGTGGCAATCTGCATACCTAAACATAAACCTAAAAATGGTTTTTTGGCTTCTCTAGCATACTTAGTTGCTAAAATTTTACCCTCCATACCTCGAACACCAAAACCGCCTGGAATAACTATGCCTTCCACCTCTTTAAGTTTTTGCCATTCTTTTTGTTCTTTGGTTTCTAACTTTTCTGCATCAATCCATTCAATAATTAATTTAGCATTATGCCAATAAACCGCAGAACGCAAAGCCTCCAAAACGCTTAAGTAAGCATCGCCGTGTTCAGTATACTTCCCTACCATAGCCACAGTTATTTGTCTTTTGCCGTTCTTAACTTTGTTATTCAATTTTTCCCAAGCTGTTAAAAGGGGTCGTCTTTTAACAATGCCAAATTTTTTGAAGATTATCTGAGAAATCTTATATTTCTCAAAATTAATAGGCACCTCATAAATATTTTTGACGGTCATAGCTGGAATAACAGCTTCGGCAGGCACATCGCAAAAAAGGGCTATCTTTTCTAACAAATCTTTTTTAATAGGCCAGTCGGTACGACATAAAATAATATCGGGTTGAATACCCACCCTTCTTAACTCACGCACCGAAGCTTGAGTGGGTTTAGTTTTTAACTCTTTGGATGTTTTTAGATACGGTAAAAGCGAAACGTGCACAAATAATACTCGGTTATCACCTTGTTCCTGATGCAACTGTCTGGCGGCTTCTAAGTACGGCTCTCCTTCAATATCTCCTACCGTGCCACCTATTTCCATAATTAAAAAATCAGCTTTACTTACTTTAGCGGCTTGGGCAATATAATTTTTAATCTCATTGGTAATATGAGGAATTATCTGAATAGTTTTACCTAAAAACTCTCCTTTCCTTTCTCTACTTAATAGCTGCTCATAAATCTGACCGGTAGTTAAATTACTTAAGCGACTTAGATTTTCATCCAAAAATCTTTCATAATGACCTAAATCTAAATCTGTTTCTGTACCATCGTCTAAAACAAACACCTCGCCATGCTGATAAGGATTCATGGTACCGGGGTCAATATTAAGGTAAGGGTCAAATTTAAGACTAAAAACCTTAAAACCCGCTGCTTTCAAAATAGCTCCAATAGAGGCAGCGGCAATACCTTTGCCTAAACCTGAACAAACACCACCGGAAATAAATATATATTTAGTTTTGGTCACTGTTTTAAAGGTGTAAGTTTAATTATTAATTGCGCTGTCACATTATCTAAAATAATCTTTATTGGGTACTCTCCTAATGATTTAAGAGGGGCATCCAAAGCGATTTGCTTAGGTAATAATTCTATTCCCAGTTGCTTTTTAATTATTTTAGCAATTTCTTCAGCCTGAACACCAGCATACAAATTGCCAGCTGCACTAGCCTTAACAGTTAAAGTTAACAAACGATTGTTTAAACTCTGTTGTAATTTTTTATTTAATAGCTGTCGCTTTCTTTCTTGGCGCCACAAACTAACACATTTAGCTTCTAAATTTTTTAATTTATCTGATGTAGCTAATTCAGCTAAATTTTGAGGTAGTAAAAAATTTAAAGCAAAACCATCTGCTACCTTTTTAACCTCACCAATTTTAGCTACTCCTCTAACCTCTTTTAAAAAAATTACCTCTACCATAATTTGTAACGAATAATAAATTTCTTATCTCCTTCTGGTTTAATCTCTTCACAAATCTGAGAAGTAATTACAGCGTAACCAGGATTGTTCTTTAAATACTGCATAAACTTTTTTAATTTTTCTTCCTCACCCTCAATTTCCAATAACACCGTACCATCATCCTGGTTTTGTACCCAACCGCTAAGCCCATGCTGCCGAGCATACCTAAAGTTGCGCCAACGAAAACCAACTCCCTGTACTCTACCGGTAAATAATAAGCGATAACGCTTAACCATTTAATTTTTTAAATTTATTTAAATAATTCTAAAGCTTTATCCAACTGCGGATCACGGTCAGCATCATAATCTTCAGGGGTTAATTTAATCTCAACATCTGGCTTAATACCCACCTTATCAATCTGCCGACTTTTAGGTGTAAACCAACGGGCAACAGTTAACTTAATAGATGAACCGTCATCAAAAGTTTGATAATCTTGTACTGAACCTTTACCAAAAGTCTGTTCTCCTACCAAGGTAGCAAGTTGATAATCCTGCAAAGCACCAGCTACTATCTCGGCAGCAGAAGCAGTTCCACCATTAACTAAAACAATAGTAGGAACACCAACTAAACCCCCTGTACCAATAGATTCATAAGTATTCATTTGGGGTGGCTGAAATTGTTCTTTAACTATAATGCCTTGAGTAATCCAGCGACTAGCCACTTTAATTGCTTGCTGTAAATAGCCGCCGGGGTTATTACGTAAATCTAAAATTAACCCTTCGACGCCTTGACTAGATAATTTATTCCAAGCAGCAATAAAAGCCTGATCAGCATTGTCATTAAATTGTATTAAACGAATATAGGCTACTGCCTTATTAGTGCTTGGTACGGTTTTAATGTCCGCTCGCAAAACATCCACTTTAATTTTCTCTCGCACAATTTCTAATTCTTTAGGCTCGCTGGTACCAGCGGATAAAATGACTAACTTCACTTTTGTACCTTTAGCGCCTTTAATTAAACTAACAGCATAATCTAAAGCCATACCGCTGGTATCTAAATCATTAATGGCTAAAATTTTATCTCCAGACCGTAAACCAGCTCGCTCCGCTGGTGTATTAGGAAGAGGTGCCACTATAACTAATCTGTCATTTTTGATTCCAATCTCTGCCCCTATACCTTCAAAACTACCCTCCAACTCCTGGCTAAACTTTTCGGTGGTTTTGGGATCCATAAACACCGAATAAGGATCTCGTAACGATCCAACTAATCCCTCTAAACTACCATAAAAAAGTTTTTCTTCCTCAACTGGCTGCTGTAAAGCATGCTGTTTAATATAATCCCAAACTCTCCAAAACAAAGAAAAATCTACATCTTGTGATAAGGTCGTTGGCACTTGACGATTAATATTTACCAAACGGTGAACAGTGGTTTGAGTAGCTGGTAAATAAGAAGCTACACCAAAACCTAAAACAAAAGCTATAGCCAACAATAAAATGGTTGATTTAATAGATATATTTTTAACTTTTGTTTTGGTGGGTTCGGGCCAATTAACCATATATAAAATAAAACTCTTTTTCAATTTAACATGCGCATTTAAGTTGGTCAAAACTAATCTTGACGTTTAATCTTGGCGCCTATCGCCACTAGTCTTTGTTCTAATTTCTCATAACCACGGTCAACTGTTTCAGCACCAGCAATAGTAGTAACTCCTTCGGCGATTAAAGCGGCGATAATCAAAGTAGCGCCGGAACGTAAATCATAAGAATTAATATCTCTGCCATATAAAGGCGTAGGCCCTGTAATAACTACTCGATGTGGGTCGGCTACTAAAGCATTGGCTCCCATTTTGACTAATTCAGAAATATGATTTAAGCGTCCCTCATATAAAGGATCATGAATTAATGAAGTACCATTAGCTTGAGTAGCTAATACAGCCATAGGTGCTTGTAAATCAGTGGGAAAACCAGGATAAGGCATGGCTTGTAACCTGAATGATTTCAGCTGCCGGGAAGCGTTGACAACTAATTCCTGATTATGTAACTCACAACTAACACCAATTTGTGATAATTTAAACAATACAGAATCTAAATGCTCTTGCACTATGGGTTTAATTGTTAATTGGCCCTTGGCTACCGCTCCTAACACTGCCCAAGTACCAGCCTCAATACTATCAGGAATAATACTATATTCTCCGCCATGCAAAGAACTTACTCCTTCAATCATCAAAGTATGAGTACCAATACCAGAAATTTTTGCTCCCAAAGTTACTAAAAAATTACACAAATCTTGCACATGGGGTTCAGCGGCTGCTAATTTTATAATTGTATGCTCCAAAGCTAAAGAAGCAGCCATCACTAAATTCTCTGTGGCGGTCACAGAAAATTCTGGCAAAATAATTTCCGCCCCGATTAATTTATCAGTCGCTAATACATAACGATCTGTCCAAGTTTCTACTCTTACCCCCAATTGTCGCAAACCTTCTAAATGGGTATCTAACGGACGATTACCAATAATACAACCACCGGGCTCTGGCAATTCTACTTTTTTAATGCGCGCCAATAATGGCCCAAAAAGCAAAACTGAAGAACGCATACCTTTAACTTCATTAACCGGTAGGTTACTAAGATTTATTTTATCTGCCTTAATAATTACCGTCTGCCCTTCTCGTTTAACACTCGCTCCTACTGCTATTAATAATTTAATCATCCGCTCTACATCACTAATCTTCGGTACATTATGAATAATACACTCGTCTGTAGTTAACAAAGTAGCAGCTAAAATTGGCGTAGCGGCGTTTTTGGCCCCAGGCACACTAATTGCGCCTGATAATCTAACGCCTCCTTCTATAACAAATGAACTCATGATAAAATAATAATAAAGCTAAGCTACTAATATAGTTTACTCCTTAAATTGAAGCTTTGGCAAATATTTATGACTTTAAAATACCGCCGATTAATTTATCTTGCTTTTGTTCTATTATTTATTATTGCCTCAATTTGGCTACTACTAGTAAACCAAGGATATGTTTATAATTATACTAAAAATCGTTTTGAACAAACTGGTAGTCTAAAAATTAAAACCAATCCTCCTGGAGCACAGATTATCTTGAATGGTCATCAAATAATCAATAATAGTCCAACTACTATCAAAAAATTATTGCCAGATAGTTATGAGGTAAAACTCCGTTTAGCAGGCTACCAAGATTGGTTTACCAAAATAGATGTTTTACCTGGTCAATTGACTCAAGTTGGAGAGCTTAAATTATGGCCCGAAACGCAAAACGGTACTGAATTGGCAACTTATGTCAACCCGCAATTTAGTTTATCTCCTAATAAAAATTTATTAGCTTACACTATTAATAACGGTTTAAACTCTGGCCTATGGGTATTAAATTTAACTTCTGGCAAAATAGTTTTATTACAAAGAATGTCGTCTATGCCAATTGATTTTATAGAATGGTCTCCTAATAGCCACCGATTACTATTACATCAAACTAAGAATGGATGGTCTATTTATAACCTAACCGACAATACTAAACAACTGCTGACGGCGCTAGATAACCTAAATGCTATAGTAGCCCACTGGTCAGAAGATGATAATGACACTATTTATTTTGCTACTAGTAAAGAAGTTTATGAAATAAATAGCCAAAACAATAAAGCTAAATTGCTCTGGCGAACGTCTATTAAAGATTTGCGTCATCATAAAAATATACTCTATACTTTGGTGCAAGAGGGTCAGGGTATATTTTTACGTTTACTAAATCTAAAAAATTTACAAGTAGTGCCCTTGGCAACCGAAGTTCCTGGCTCTACAGATTTTATCTTTTTCTCGGTTCACAATGAATGGCTACCATTATTAGATACTAACAAACATACTTTATATCTTTTAACCTCGCCTTTAACCTCAGTTAAACCAATAATAATTATCAACGATGTTATTCATCTTGATTGGCTAGAGGCGACTAATAAACTTCTGCTCACTAATAACTATGAAGTTTGGCTTGAGGATTTAGATAAAGACAAGAAAACGCTGGCTTACCGTATTAGTCAACCGCTTAATTTGGCTCGCTGGTTTAACGAACATTATCTACTAATAGCGGTGGATAAAGATCTTTTGGCCTTGGAAATAGATATTACCAGCCAACAACAAAAATGGCTCTTAACTAACCAACCAGCTAAGATTGATAATATATTTATTGACCCAACTGGCAACTATTTACTGCTCTTAACTGCTAAAAAAATTATACGCCTACCAACCAAGCAAGATAGAAACTCATTAAATTCCTAGTAACTAAAAATCATTTCGAATATTAAACCCTTGCTTTTTAGCTACCAATAAATTAGCGCGTAAAAGCGAATTAAAGGTTCCGGCATCAGTCCAATCCTGTTGTAAAATAGTAAAACCCATCAATCCCCGGCTGACATAATTATTATTAACATCAGTAATTTCATATTCTCCCCTAGCAGACGGTTGCAGTTTTTTAATAACAGAAAAAACCGCCGCATCATAAAGATATAAACCAGTAACTACCAGCTTACTAACTGGATTTTTTAGCTTTTCAATAATCTTAATTATTTTTTCTCCTTCTACTTCAGCTACTCCAAAGCGTTCCGGATCTTTTACCTCTTTTAAAAAGATATGCGCACCTTTTAGTTTTTGTGTAAATTTTTTAATACTAACTGATAAATCATCAGCAAAAATATTATCGCCTAAAATAGCTACCAGAGGACCCGAATCTGTAAAATTTTCTACCAAACCCAAAGCTTGAACAATACCACCAGGCCCTTCTTGCATTTCATAAGAAAGTTTAACGCCAAACTCTTTCCCTGAACCTAATAAATGTAAAAAATGGCCAGCATGCTCTGGACCGGAAATAATCAAAATATCTTTAATACCAGCTTTAACTAAAGTTTCCAAAGGATAATAAATCATCGGCTTATTATAAATCGGCAACAAGTGCTTATTAGTCACTTTAGTGAGTGGCATTAAACGCGAACCTATGCCACCAGCTAAAATTACTCCTTTCATAAATTTATTCTAAAATTTTAACGATTTTTTATAAAAATCTTATTCTTCCCCGCCCTTTTGTTCTAAAACTTTATGAACCGCCCTTAAATACTCTTCTGGTATATATTGTTCTCTCTTTATATTTATTTGAGTTAGATTATTAAATAATCACGCAAGGCTTCTTGCCACGACCTAAGATATGGAAATTTAGTATTAATTAATACTGCATACTGCGGCCGTTTGGCTTTAGTCGGATATTCACTCGATGATATTGGAATAAGTGGAATATTGATCTTTTTAATTCTAAAAACTTCCTTAGCTAAATCATACCACGAACAAACACCTTCATTGACTAGATGATATATTCCCGGTTGATAACTTTCTGTTATTAAAGTATAAACCGCTTTAGCTAAATCTTTAGTATAAGTAGGTTTACCAAACTGATCATCAACCACTTTTACCTTCTCTTTCTCCTCTGCTAATTTTATCATCATATCAACAAAATTTAATCCTCTAGGTTTACCTTTTTGCGGTGCTCTCCCATAAAGCAAAGAAGTTCTAATTAAATATCCTTGATAATATTGTAAAATATATTTCTCTCCAGCCGCTTTAGATTGCCCATAAATATTTAATGGATCCACTTTGGACTGTTCGCTATATCCTGATTTATTAGTGCCATCAAAAACATGCTCTGTAGAAAAATGTACTATGACAGATTTAACTTTTTTAGCTGCTTCTACTAAATACTTAACTGCTTCGCTGTTTAATTTAAAAGCAGCTTCTTTATTGTCTTCCGCGCCATCAACATCAGTAAAACCAGTTGCATTAATAATTAAGTTTGGTTTAAGCTCTAAAATTTTTTTCTCTGCTTCCACTTGATTGGTAATATCTAAATCTTCTTTATCTGATAAATATAAATTATCAAAACGGGAAAAAATGGATGATAAATCAGTGCCTAACATTCCCCCTGCCCCTAAAATTAATACCTTAGTGCTAGTTATCATAATCAAGATATACCGTACTGTTTTTTATAATATTCCAAATACTCTCCGCTCTTAATTTTCTTCCACCACCATTTATTATCCTGATACCATTTAACGGTCTGCTTTAAACCGGTATCTAAAGCGATTTTAACTTTAAAACCAGTATCACGTAAACGTTCGCTATCAAGTGCATAGCGCCAATCATGCCCGGGCCGATCTTTAACAAATTCCAAAAAATTATCATCTTTGCCTAATAAACCTAATAATCTTTTAACTAACTCTAAATTAGTTATTTCCTCACCAGTACCAATATTATATACATCTAACGGATCTTCGAGTCTTAAAATAAAATCTATCGCCCGAGCATGATCTTCTACATAAACCCATTCCCTTATTTGTTGACCTTTACCATAAATTGGAACTTTACTACCTTCTAACACATTGGTAACAGCTAAAGAGATTAACTTTTCTGGATACTGATAAGGACCATAAACATTGCAGCTATGAGTTATAACAATCGGTAAATGATAAGTTTTTACATAAGCGGCACATAATAAATCAGCACCAGCTTTAGAAGCAGAATATGGACTAGATGGTCTAAAAGGACTTTCTTCGTAAAATTTATTATGTTCAGTGGAACCAAAAACTTCATCAGTAGAAATCTGAATATAACGTTCAATATTATATTTTCGCGCTGCTTCCAATAAAGTAAAAGTTCCTAAAATATCAGTAGTCACAAAATCTCTCGGTGAAGTAATAGAACGGTCTACATGAGTTTCTGCCGCATAATTAACAATAGCGTCCACACCATCAGCCACTAACCGATCAACTAACTTTTCGTCAGTTATGTCACCTTTTATAAATTCATAGCGAGAATTTTTTTCCACTTCATGTAAATTCTCTAAATTACCAGTATAGGTTAATTTATCTAAGTTAACAATTAAATCATCTTTATGGTTAGCTAAAACTAGTCGAATAAAAGCCGACCCCATAAATCCCGCTCCACCTGTGACTAATATTTTCATATTTTAATTATAACTTATACTTTGCCTAATAGGTGATTCTTCCGTAAATTCTCAGGCAATCGTTCAATGGCATAACGCAACATAGTGCGTGGCATAACTTTATAATATTTTCCTAAAAACTTTTTAAGTACTAAGTTATCTCGCTTACCAATTTCTCTTAGCATCCAACCTGCAGCCTTGTGAATTAAATTATGTTGATCGGCCAATAAAATTTTGACCAATCTTAAAGTGTCAGTAAATTGTCTATTTCTAATAAAAGTAAAACAGGATAATATGGCAATACGCCGTTCCCATAAATTTTTTGATTTAATTAATTTATATAAAATCTGATGAGGTTTACCTAATAAATATACTCCAACTATATTAGGCGCTGATAAATCAACCAAATCCCAATTATTAATATATTTAGTGTGTTGTAAATAAAATTTATAAATTTTCTGCTGCTCGTTAACATCGCCTTGCTTAAACCTTTCAACTAAGATAAGTAAGGCTAACAAACGTTCCTCATGAGTTTTTGACTGCAATAAGGCAGTTATTTCTTTTAACTTAAGAGAATTCCAGTATTTCTTAACCAACTTTCTGGTTTGGGGTACCATTAAACCTAAAAATACATCTCCCTCGCCATATTCACCCTTGTCTGTTTTAAAAAACTTTTGTAAAATTTTAGCTTTAACTGGTTTAGCCAATCGTTGCATTTCCTGACGAACTTTATTTAAACTATTCATAAATTATTCCACCATTCGTACGAATTAGACTATCTAAACTATCTGCAAAAGTTGACGAATTAGATTAGTTGGTGTATCTATTAAACGATAGAATACTTGGAGCTGCCGCTGTTCTCTATCTACTAACTCTGCAGCCAATAGAATTCCTAAATGTTTAGATGTGGTTCGTAATGACAATTTTATAGCATTTGCCAATTCGCCCACTGATGCTTCGTGATGATTTTTTAAATATTTAACAATAGCTAAACGACGTTTATTAGCCAACGCTTTTAAAATCTTTTCTAACTCTTTCATAAATTTCGTATAATATAATTATTTCCACTATTCGTACGAAAGGTAGAATAATAAAATCATTTCATCACTGACGAGAATAAAGGCCTACTAAATCAGCGGCAGCGATAGTATGACTATTAATAAAATTCTGTAATTCACCTAAAGTCGCACCTTCACTTAAATCTGGTATCGCTGACAAAGCATAAAGTTTAAAATGATAATGATGCAATCCGCTCCCAGGACACGGTCCTCCATAACCTATATGACCAAAATTAGTTATACCTTGCCTAGCATTTTGAGGTACACTATTTTCTTTAATAATTTTAGTTTGAGGGTCAATATTCCATAAACTCCAATGCAACCAGGTGCCAATTGGCGAATCTGGGTCGTCCATAATAAGAGCTAAACTTTTAGAGTTTTCTGGCACGTCAATTATTTGTAATGGTGGATTGATATTTTTACCATCACAAGTATATTTAGCTGGAATTAAATTATTATTTTGAAAAGCTGTGCTTAATATTTTCATAGTTATTGATAAATTACTTTCTGGTAATGAATTTTTATGAGGTAAACCAAAAATAAGCCAGCTGCCAAAACCTAATATAACTAAAATAACTATCAAAAATAATAATATCCGTTTATTGCTAACCATAATTTAAGTCCCCCCTTGCCAACTGGCTAGATACTTTTTTGTTTGGGTGTTAACTCATCACATTTTACGCCCGTTAATTTCAGTTTTAGCTGCGCTATGGCGTTATCAATTTCTGACGGCACAGTATAAACTCCAGGTTTAAGCTGCTGATGATTTTTTACTAAATATTCCAAAACCAAAGCTTGATTAGCAAAACTCATATCCATTACCATTGCTGGATGGCCTTCAGCGGCCACTAAATTTACCAAACGACCTTCAGCTAAAAGATAAATACTTTTGTGGTTTTTTAATTTATATTTCTGTAAATTACTTCTGATTTGAGTAATATTTGTGCTTAAACGTCCTAAATCAGTTAAATTAATCTCCACGTCAAAATGACCAGTATTGCAAATTATGGCACCACCTTTCATTAAAGGAAAATGCAATTTGGTAATCACATCAATATCACCAGTAGCAGTCACAAAAATATCACCCAAAGAGGCTGCTTTTTTCATTGGCATCACTTCAAAACCATCCATTATTGCTTCTAGGGCTTTAAGAGGGTCAACTTCGGTAATAATCACTCGCGCGCCTAAACCACGAGCTCTTAAAGCCACTCCCCGACCACACCAGCCATAACCAGCCACTACTAATATTTTTCCGGCTAACAAAATATTAGAAATATTAGTAGCGCGGATAATTCCATCAATAGTAGATTGGCCAGTGCCATAACGATTATCAAATAAATGTTTGGTTAAAGCATCATTTACAGCAATCAAAGGATAGCGCAATTTACCTGACTTAGCCATAGCGCGAAGTCGTACTACACCAGTAGTAGTTTCCTCAGTACCGCCCCAAACTCCTTTTAATAATTTTTTAGATTTAGTATGCAAATAAGTAACTAAATCAGCCCCGTCATCTATTGTTAATTGCGGACCAAAAGCTACCGCTGATTCAATTTGTTGATAATACTCCTGATTATTAACTCCTCGTTTTCCAAAAACATTTATTTTAAAATCACGCCGTAAACTAGAAGATAGATCATCTTGAGTAGATAAAGGATTAAAGGCGGCTAAAGACACCTGCGCTCCACCTTTTTTAAAAGATAAAATTAAATTAGCTGTCTCTGCGGTCACATGTAAACAAGCCGAGATGCGTACGCCGGAAAATATCTGACTCTTTTTAAAACGTTCACCTAAAGCAGCGAGAACCGGCATTTGCTTAGCTGCCCATAAAATTTTATTCTTACCCTGACTCATATTATTTTATCTTTAATTTGTTTAACTAAGACGGCAAAATCCTTGACAACTTTTGGATTCTCGCCCCACATAGTTAAACCATCATTTACCGAACGAGGCATTATATGGATATGGGTATGGAAAATAACTTGGCCTGCCAGCTTACCAGTATTAATACCAATATTAAAAGCTTCGTTTTTAGTTGCTTCTAAGATTGCTGGCGCTATCTTTTGTACCACTGCCATCAAATCAGCTATCACTTCAGGTGGGGTATTCAAAAAATCAGCATAATGGCTTTTTGGCACCACTAAAGTATGACCATAACTTACTGGGTGAATATCCAAAAAAGCTATGACACTATCATCCTCATAAACTTTATGACAAGGGATTTCCCCTTTGATTATTTTGCAAAAAATACAATCGGACATAATTTTAGCTTTCCCAATTAAAATTTATAGTTTTGCCATTATAAGGAATTCTTTTCTCATCAGGCTTATCCTTATTATACAATTCTGTAACATGATAAAAAAGCAGTACAGGTTCCTTACCTAAACTTGATAACCATGGGCCACGCCTTTTGGAATAACTATCAATTTATAATCGTTTGCCCCCGCCATAATTACTTGCATCTCGCTAAAAGTTTTAGAATCTTTACGCCTATCATACAACACTACTCTGGCTTTCCCCGAAGCCATAAACCACAGGTCATCCTGTTTTTTGTGCCAATGAAATGCTTTAATAGTTCCAGGATAAGCTACAGTAAAAACCGTTTGCCCGAATTTTTTAAGTAACTTATCATCAGCACGCAAAACTTCTATCAAAAACCCTGGGGTTATTTTTTTATCCTGAACATCTGGAATATCTTTAAAAACTCTTAATGGTTTAATAATTACTCCCTCAATCATAACTCTATAAGATTATATTTATACAAAACTTGTTCGCCAATATCCGTTTTTACCGGCGTTAACATCATACCATAAGATCTTAATTTAGGTGCTATCTGATCTTTTAATTCCATAGCTTTAATAGCGGTACGAAACTCATAGACTGGAATTTTGTTTTGTAATAATTTAACCAAGGACTGATAATCACTATCTTTCGTTAATTCTACTATTACTTGCCGTTCAGGAAAAAAGAACTTATCAGTAATACCAGTAATAATCACAGCCTCACTAGGGGTTAACTGACGAACTAATTGATTAGTATTTTCAAAACGTATAATATTTTTCTTAACTTGAGCTAAACCATCATCAGATGAATAATTCACTAACCACCACGATAATAATATATGCATACCTATAATAGTAATGAATATTGGCATAAAGCGGCGTTTAGACCAAAGTTGCGCTAGAGGTTCAGCGGCCAGCCACAAACCAAAAATAAAAACCGGCAACCAATAACGCAAATAAGCCGTGCCAATAGTTACAGCACTGGGATTAGGATTATCATGAAAAGACCAACTACCATAAACTACTAACAGCCAGAAACTGGCTATTAAACCGTTGATAAAATAAGAACGTACAATGGCTGATTTATTTTTCCAATTAGTGAGAAAATAAACGATTCCAACTAAAGACAGTAAAGCCCACCACCATTGCAAACCTAATAAATAATGCTGCAAATTATACCAAATATTGCTCAAATTAAAACCAAACGGCAAAATTATTTCTTTAAGCAAAGAAATAATCTGGGAAGGTTCTGAGGTTACAGAATCAATACCCAATTCTGGGCGATAACCAATAGTAAAATAAGCGCCGAATAGCTGCTTGTTGGCAAGCAACACTGGTAAAAAAGACAAGCTAGCGCCGATTAAAGTTAAAATTAAATATCTAAATTTAATCAATTTTTTATTTAAGAAGAGCCAAATAATACCGCCCGTTAGAATCCACGATGCTTCCACTGTTCTAACAGCTAAAACCAAACCCAACACCAAACCTAAAATTAAATACCAAAACCATCTGCCATATTTTAATAAATACCATGAACATAACAATAACACAGCAAATAAATCAAAAAACAATGCGTTATGAAAAAAGCCACGTGCTTGATAATACCAAAATGCCGGCAGTACGCTGACTAAAATAATTATGATGACACCAGCTGATCTATTAATAGATTGGCTCGTAAACCAAGCCAAAGCTAATAAACCAATTACTGCAAAAATCGCGGGTAAGTAAGGCAAAATACTATTACCAAAGATTTTTCCTAGACTACCAAAAATTATAGGCAACCCTAAAAAACTTCTAGGGACTAGCTTGCCTGCCACTACTGCTATACTGCGGGGATGAATAATATTACCTTCTATTAAATTATTAAGCGAAGCATCTGCGGCTATAGTTTGGCCCTGCACTATTCTTTGGCTAAAAAAAGCATTAGCTGTTTCATCTGGAGAATTAAACCGCCAAGGTAAACCAAAAATGAAACTAGCATACAACCATCCGGCAGCAAGGCACAATAATAAAGGCAAGCAATACTCAAGTTTAATTTTTTTAATACTAAAAACCATCACTTCTTATTATATCAGTGGCTTAAAAAAAATGTAATTTTGATATTTTATTTCTGCTGGTAATTAGTAATTCCATCTAAAACTTGAGTGACTCTTTGAGCAACATCCCCTTTTACTGTAAAATAAGGAACCTTATATGTTTTTAATAATTCAACCAAAAACTTATCTATATCTTTTTGATATTGAATATCTTGGGGTCTAAAATTATCATCTACTAAAGATATTTCGGGTGGTAAATAAATAATATGTGAATATAATTTTTTCGTTTGTCTAAAACATTGCTTAGTAAAGTCTTTGAACGATTGATTGTTTCTTAAATTATGAGTCACACCAAGATACACGGCATCTAAAGGAAAACCGCCATCTGAAACAAAAGTCTGGTTAATAGTAGCATCTTCTAATTGCTTATGATAATGCCATTGCTCCATTTCCCAATATTCTTCCCGGGTTAAAACTAAAGGACTGTTTTTAAGAAAAACTGTTTTAACTATCTCTTGTACCAGATCCCCTTTGAGATAAGGGATATTCAATTCCCTAGCTAAAGCTTTACCTAAAGTAGTTTTGCCAGTACTATGGCTACCTAAAACAGCTATACGAAAATTCATAATTACCATTATCATTATTATACTAATTTTTAAAATACCTGCCTAAAACTACTTTAGGTAAAGGTACTTTGCTTATAGCCATTTCTACAACATTAGTTAATTCTTTTGCTAATTTTTGAAGTGTCTTAAGAAAAATTTTTTAATTGCACATAACGTTTGCGGATAAAAGAAATTACCGAAGGTAATTTGAGGAAATCTTTAATTTCCCTTTTATCCGCTGTTATGTAAAGTCGCTTTCCATTAATCATTTTTAGGTTTTGGCTTGCTACAAAAATATATGATTTCATTCATCATCAAACCGTACTTCAAAATGGTATTATTTCCCAATTCTCTAACAAAGTTATCAAGTTTTATAATAAATCCTGCCTTTTCAAGTCTATATTTGTAGTCTCGCCCATATATTCTAACATGGTCTTTTTGTCCGAAAACGCGCTCTCGCTCGTCAGGTGGACACTATATTTGGATCTTCAAAAGTCTTCTCACGATTGTAATCAACAGGTGATTGCAATATTGCCCCACCGCCCGGTTTTAAGACTCTAAACAACTCTCTCATTGCTTCTTTATCATTAGGAATATGTTCAAGAACATGATAGCAAATTATACAATCGAATTGGTTATCGGGTAGGCAAATATTTGTGATATCCATTTTAATCATTGCTATCTGAGATGAAATATCAGCACTAATATAATCAAGATTTGGAAGAACTTTACATTTTTGTTGAAAAAAGTCCACTGGTGCTATATCAAGAACTTTAAGGCTATCCTTAAAGAAGTTTGTTTTCTTCTTTAGGAATAACCACAGAAGGCGATGTCGCTCTAAGGAACCACATCTGGGACATTGAGCGTTTGCTCTTGGCTTAACTCCAAATGGTAAGAACTTACGAAAGTGACCATTACAACAAGGACAGATAAACCTATTCCCTAGGTACCACAAGTTCCTTAAATTAAAGTAAATTCGCTGTGCCTGAGGTTGATATTTTTTCGGGATAAATTTTTTCAAAATTGATTTTAAGGATATCATACATCTCTCATTTTATTTTGGGAGCGATTTCATATAACGTTCGTGTGTATGCGATGTTTGCCACTGATATAATATGCCGAAGGCTCACCAGTGGCAAATATGGGCGAAGGCTTACCGTTAGGGAAGCCGTAGCCGCATACACGCTGTTATCGGATGTAATTAAAAGTTTTTGTTTTGCGAAGCAAAACAATATTTGGGGCTATTTTTTATTTTTTAAGTTTAGGATAAATCTTTATACCATAATCAATTAGTTTGTTAAAATTTTTATTTACTCGCCAAAATTTTAATAATTCTCCTCTTAAATTTTTATGCATTTCATATCCTTTATCTGGCCAAATAATTAAATCCATAAATTCTTCATTTAAAATTATAGTCAGGGCTTCTTTTAGATTTTCAAATTCTTCTTTTGTTAATTTTTTTAAACATTTTACTTCCCAATAAGCGTAAGTTTGGAAATGGAGCAATTCATGAACAAAAGTTCTAATATAAGTTTCTTTTGGCCAAATAATTGGTATCCAGACATAGCCGCGTTGGTAATTGTATGGAGCTCTTGGGAAAGTGGTTAAAAAACAAGTGAAATTTTCTCTATAGATTTTTTTGCCCGTTACTTTTTTCATTCTTAAAAAGATTTGTCTTTGTTTCCGGTCTAAAATATTCTGCAGTTCTTTCTTTTTTTGAGTAGTATTTTCTTTTTTGTATAATTGTTTTAAATAAGGGATTAAAAATTTAAAAGCATCCTTTTTACTTTTACCTACTATCTGATCTTGTAATTTTTTATCTATTCTTTCTCGCCAATTTTGGCCATAAGAAATTCTATTACAAGCATCCCACCAATTCCAGGCGTCTCTTGCAATGTTTTGTTTTACAATTATTTTTGGCATACTCGTAATACTATTATATCGCATAACATAATAAATAAAAGGGGCTAGAGAATTATTCCCTAGCCCAGCCGGCTGGCTAGTTGACGCAGTCGCAGGAGCAGTCAGCGCAATCGCAACAGTCGCACGTGCCGCAATCTCCGCAATCACAGACTGCGGTAAATTTACAACGCAGATGTTGGACTGGCGCTTGCTCCTCAACTCCTTTGCGCGCCAACAGGAGTTGAATGGCTTCCATCTTGCATCACCTCCTTTATAAGGAAGTCATCTGGGTTAAAATACATCCAGAGGAAAGGACATCCACCAAAACACTTACCCCACAGTTCGCAGGATTTGCAATGCTCGGTGGAATACCGCCAAGCGGTTTCAATGAACTGTTTGTGAATCCCTTCCTCCCATTCCTGATCAAACTTCCCCGCATAGGCGAAGTGGCCGTCAGGCCCTTTGGCATTAAAGAGTGGGGAATTCACAAAGTGAGTGCATGGAAGAACGTTGCCGTTTGGTTCGAAAGCTGCACCAGTACCATAGAATATATGGCAATGGTAATCTCTCCCAATCACCCTTTCTGCCATCATCTGTTGCAGTATACCCTGATCAAAAAGGCAAAGAGGTAGTGTGGCGAAAAAGCTCACCTTTATACCTTCGGCCTTAAGACGAAGATATGCCTCGCTGATGATATCAGCACACTGCTGTGGATTTGGTGAGAAACAACTTTCAATGCCTTGTGTGCCAACAGAGGGGAGGCTAAAATTGTAGAGGATATTTTTGACCCCGAAACCATGAACCATTCTCGCTAAAGGTACAACATCTTCCAGATTAAGCAAACTGATCGTCAGTATGCTGTTGCAGGAAATATCTTCCTTGATGAGATTTTGCAGTCCCTCACAGCTTTCCTGAAAACTCCTGGCTTGTGTCACCTCATTATGCTTTTCAGCCGTTGCCCCTTCAATTGATACGCTTGAGTGAACCAACCCGGCGATTTTCAGTTGTCTGACGAATTTGCGATCAGACAACTTCCTTCCGTTTGAAACCAATTTCATTTTGAGTCCGATTTTGGTTCCGAAACGGATAAGATCAAGAAGTTTGGGGTACAAAGTAGGTTCGCCGCCGATAAGAAGGCAATGTTCGGCGTTACACCTTTTCATCTCAGCCATAACTTCCGTCGCGTAGTCGAAGTCCATTACATCTTGGTTTTGACTCAATTCTCTACAACCTTCAGCCGCGTAACAGTAGAGGCACCTATTGTTGCAGGTATAATTTGTTACCAGCCAAAACGTGTTGGGTAGCATTTTGCACCACCTCCTTTCGGTTTTAAATGAACGATTTAACTATTACCATGATAGTCATTCAC
>JBBIVB010000021.1:0-11030 GCA_037439965.1 Candidatus Veblenbacteria bacterium
GCGAACAGGTTTATAAAGGGCAGGTGGTGGGTCAGCGTTCTCGCCCGAAAGATTTGCCGGTTAATGTCTGTAAGGAAAAAGAGCTCTCTAATATGCGCTCCAAAAACGACGGAGCGGCGGAACATTTTGATACTCCAAAAACTATGGATGCTGAAGGTATTAAATTCATTAGAGATTTACTGAAATTTTTCGCTGATAATAGAGAGCATCGTGTTGACGGAACAATTATTTTAGGAGGGGATTCCAAACTTTATGCTTTAGCCGATGAGTTGGCTAGCTTTGCCACTAAAAACACCAGGCGGTTTAGGGTTAGCACTTATGATGAGAAAGGTGTTTATATTGATGGTCAAGTGCTGATTGAGTATCAAGATAGCGCCATGATATATCGTGAAGTAGAAGTTTTTGTAAAAGAGAGTGGTTTATATTTAAAATTACTCTTAAATAATAAAATAAAGCTCCAAAGTTACAAATGATAGCGGAGCTTTTTTATATTTATAAAAATCACTCCTAAACTATATGTATAGGACGTATAAAACATTAAGATTTCTTTTAAAGGGGATATTTCTAGTAAAAGTATGGTTGGAGCGACGATAATGAGGTGGTGGCTATTTGCCTTGGTGAAAAAAATTGATGAATGCCATTATTTTGATAATTATGATTACAACCCTTGATTAAATTCCAAATAGATTGATATCTATCCAATTTTGTTTAAGTCGGTTTAATTCCTTTTTGCTGATGATTTTATCCGGAGACATTTCTACTATAGGCGAATAATATACTTAAGATCATTGATACATTCACAGAAGTGTCTGTGAATAGCTCTTTTCTTTTGGCGTACGCTTAGTACACAAGATAAAAAATATTTGAATTTTTGGCGAAAATCGGCTGGCGCAAAGCGCCAGAATTTGGCTAAATTGACGAATGGTAGCCCCATCGGGAATCGAACCCGAATTGCCACATTGAAAGCGTGGTGTCCTAGCCAATTAGACGATGGGGCCGTGAAATGCCATTTTATAAGACTTTTTATAGTCTTGTCAATACTTAAAAAGATAGAGGGAAGTAATAGTTTGGTTTATCTCTTTTAACTTTGTTATACTAAATAGTAGTATAATTTTTGTTTTATCAAATGTCTAAATTTGGATTATTTAAAAAGGAAAAAACTGAATCCATGTCAGTTGATAATGCCAGTTCCACAAGTGAGCCACAGTATTGGTTGGAATCTGGGTATGAAGGGCAATTGTCAGTGGATGTTTATCAAAATGAAGATAATTTGATTATTAAGTCAACTATAGCTGGTGTTAAACCGGAAGATTTAGATATTACTATTAATAATGATTTGGTTACTATTCGTGGTAAAAGGTATCAAGATAAAGAAATAAAACCAGAAGATTATTTTTATCAGGAATGTTATTGGGGTGGTTTTTCTCGTTCAATTATATTACCAGTAGAGGTTAAAGCTGAAGCAGCAGAAGCCAATTTAAAGAATGGGGTGTTGACATTGATTTTACCAAAAGCTGAAAAAAGGAAATCGGTGTCAGTAGCAGTAGAAGATCAGGAAGGTGGGTACGAAGAGCATGAGGAATAATTTATGCCAGCAATTGAACAAGTAGGAATAACTATTGATAGATTAGAAGGAGAAGTGGCCATTGTAAGAACTGATAATGGGGAAGAGTTTATTCTACCAATTTCTTTATTACCAGCTGATAGCACTGAAGGTTCTAAATTATGGCTTAAAATCGGGTTTAGTGGACAACAGGAAGTTTCTCAAGAAGAACAAGCACGGCAACTACTGCGCCAAATTTTAAATCGCTCGTCTTAAAATAAATGAACAAGGATAAAATAAAATCATTTAGCAAACGTTACTGGCCGCTTGTAGCAGTGGTGTTTTTAATTTTAGTAATATTACCAGCTAGCTATAACATCTCGCAGGCTAGTAAGATTTATTCTGGTATTAGTGTGGGGGTACTTAATTTTGGCGGTTTAACCAGTCAAGAGGCATACAATCTTTTACAAGAGAAATGGAATCAAACACAAACTAAAGGTTGGTTATTAATAGATACTCAAGGTCAGCAAGTAACTTTACCGGTTTTGGTAACTTCAGCCGGTGATCCAGATTTAACTTATAGCTTAATAAGTTTAGATATTGAGCAGACAGTATTAAAAGCCAGTAATTTTTTAAGGCAGGGAAGTATCATTCATAAATTCTGGGGTCCTTTATGGATTAAATTTACAGGTAAAAAATTAAAACCGGTTTTTAAAATAGAGCAGGAAAGAATTTTGATTTTTATAAAAGAAAATTTTCCGCAATTAGAACAACCACCCGAACCAGCTAAATTAATAGTAGATGCTGCTGATAATTTATCCGTAGTAACAGAAAAATCAGGTACAGTTTTGGATGAAGCAAAATTTTGGCAAGATTTACAAACAGAGCTTGATAATTTTTCTAATCAAACTATTACTTTATCAGTAAAAAACATTACTCCTAAATTAACAGAAAGTAAGGTAGCTGAATTATTGCCTCAAGCTAGAGCTTTGCTTAAAGATTTAACTTTAATCTTAAAATACGGAGATAGTATCTGGCAGATTGAACCGTTAATTTGGCATCGTTGGCTGGGGGTAAAAATGGAGAATAACCAAACGCACGTTGGTTTATTACCAGAATTGGCTCAAGATTATTTTAATAAAGAGATAGTAAGCGTTATTAATCGACCAGCTCAAGACGCTAAATTTAAATTAGATAACGGCAAGGTTAAAGAGTTTCAGGGAAGCCAACTGGGCCAGGAGTTAAAGCTAGTTCCTTCAGTTCTTAATATTGAAGAGGCGGTTATAAATAATCAAACAAATGTAGAATTAGTAGTGGAAGAGGTTAAACCCAAGATTATTACTGCTCAAACTAATGAATTAGGTATTGCAGAAATTATTGGCGTGGGTAAATCAAATTTTGCTGGTAGTCCTAAAAATCGGCGGCATAATATTAAAGTTGGTGCTGATACTTTGAATGGCATACTCATTCAACCTAATGAAGAATTTTCTTTACTAAAAGCCTTAGGTGTAATCGACGCAAGTACTGGTTATCTGCCAGAACTAGTGATTAAGGGAAATAAAACTATTCCTGAGTATGGTGGTGGTTTGTGTCAAATAGGAACTACTGTTTTTCGGGCAGCTTTAGCCTCCGGCTTACCGATTATTGAACGTCGTAATCATTCTTATCGAGTGGTATATTATGAACCAGCTGGAACTGATGCTACTATTTATGACCCTGAGCCAGATTTAAGATTTATCAACGATACTGGGCAAGCCATTTTAATTCAAACTAAAATTGAAGGTGATAATTTAATTTTTGAGTTTTGGGGAACACAAGATGGCCGACAAGTTACTCAAACTAAACCTAAAATTTATAATATTGTTGCTCCACCTCCTACTAAAATAGTGGAAACGGAAGATTTGCCGCCAGGTGAGAAAAAGTGCACTGAGAAAGCACACAATGGAGCGGATACAGAGTTTACTTATACTGTGGTTTACCCTGATGGCTCCAAAAAGGAGCAAGTGTTTAAAAGTCATTATGTGCCTTGGCAAGAGGTATGTTTGTTAGGGGTGCCTAAAGATACTTTAGTGCCAGAGCAGCCCACTAATCTAGAGACTAATAAAGAAAATTGATAATTAATTAAAAAAGCCCGACTAGTTTATATGTCGGGCTGGTTTTTGGTAGATTTATAAAATTAACCCTTTAAAGAAGTTGTTTCTTTTTGTTTTCTTTTTTAACGTTTGTTATAGTAATGGTAGCCGATCTTTTCACTGGCAGTTTGTCAACCTTGAATTGGAGAGTAAATTCAGGAAAAAATCGATTTAAAAAGTGATTAATTTCATCTTTAGTAAGTGGCCAGCTGTGTGGCTGTAACATAACAACTGGCGTTGGGAAAGAAATTTCCGATTGATTGAGGAGAGAAACATTGAAATAAGAAAAATCTGGGTGTTCGGTAGTTATTTGTGCTAGCCCAACCATTTTGCCATAATTAGTTTTTTCTACTAGTAATCTCATGCCAACTTTTGGCACATTTGGTTCGGCTAAGCCCACTTTTTTAGTGGATGGTTTAATATGGCAGAGTTTGTTTTCCCGTTCGGTAAAGGCAAATAGTTTACTCATTTATTTCTTCCTTAAATTATGTATTATTGTTAAAGTAAATTGTTTGTTTTTTTTATCTTAAATTAGTCCGGTGGGTTTAATTTGTCAAGGAAAATTAGACAAATATAAAAGAATTCTTAAAATAAAAAGGTACCTCTAACGGAAGTGGCAAGGAAAATCTTTATAGGTCAATTCCAGCATAAAGCCAGAGTAAGCCTACCGTAAGATTCCCATGCTTGTCGTGCCACCCCCATTAGAGGTACATTTTTAAGTGCTTTTAAGTTTAATTATTTAACGTTTTTAGCTTAAAACATATTATTATAGCAAAACTAGAATTCTTGTCAAGAGTAGTCAAAAAAGGTATGCTAAGAGTAGTTTTATGAGTAAAGACAAGGAAAGAGTAATTGCTCAACAAGAGCAGGCAGAGGATAAGGTTTTAGATTCCACTTTGCGCCCTAAAACTTTATCTGAATATGTAGGACAGGCGCAGGTTAAGGCAAATTTGCACATTTTTTTAATGGCTGCTAAAAAACGCAAAGAGCCCATAGAGCATGTATTATTATATGGCCCGCCAGGCTTAGGTAAAACCACTTTGGCTTATGTTATTGCCCACGAAATGAATGCTAATATTAAAGTTACCTCAGGTCCTGCTATTGAACGTGCTGGTGATTTAGCAGCCATTTTAACTAATTTACAAGAAGGGGATATTTTATTTATTGATGAAATTCATCGCCTTAATAAAGTAATTGAAGAAGTTTTATATCCGGCGATGGAGGATTTTGCTTTGGATTTAATAATAGGCAAAGGGCCGTCGGCTAGAACCTTGCGTCTTGACTTACCGCGCTTTACTTTAATTGGCGCTACCACTCGTTATCATTTAATTTCTGGTCCTTTACGTAATAGATTTGGTGCTACTTGGCGTTTAGATTTTTATAATCAAAAAGAGATGGAGCAAATTGTGGAACGAGCTGCCAGATTATTAAAGGTGGTTATTGATAAAAAAGCCAGTGAGGTTATTGCTAAACGTTCACGTGCTACTCCTAGAGTAGCTAATCGTTTATTAAAAAGAGTTAGAGATTATGCTCAAGTTATGCATGACGGGAAAATTACTTGTAATATAGCTGAAACTGCTTTAGATCAACTACAAGTTGACCCTTTAGGTTTAGATGATTTGGACCGTCAAATTTTGCGAGTAATCATAGAAAAATTTAAAGGTGGCCCAGTTGGTCTAGCAAGCGTAGCTGCTAGTTTACAAGAGGAAGCTGGTACAATTGAGGAAATTTATGAACCATTTTTAATGCAATTAGGTTTTTTAGCTAGAACGCCGAGAGGACGTATTGCTACTGAAGCCGCTTATCAACATTTAGGCTTTAATAAACAATCAGATAACACCCAAACTAAATTAGTTTAATTACATATGTTAACCGATTTTAATTTTACTATTCCTTATTGGGTATTTTTAATACCCTATGGCATTATTATGTTACTCTTGACTATTTTTATTGTGATTAACTTGTTTCATTTATTGCATTATGCCTTTATGTCGCCAGTAGCAATCTTTACCACTTTTTTATTAATAGCCGGAACAGTTTTTATTTTATTTGTTTTTTATTATTTTCTGTCATCTTTTGATTGGCAGCGGGAGATAAGTTTTAGTAATAGCAATATTAATTCGTTTTATCCTTTTTAATTTTATGTGGCTGGGACGTGTTTTATCAACACCCTTACCGAATGAAAATGTGGTATTTTACTTACGTCGTCATTGGTTTACTTTTTTTCTAGAAACTGTTCATTACTTATTATTATTAGCTATCCCTTTAGTTTTTGCTTGGGTAGTAAGTACTTATTTACCTGAGCGCTGGTTATTTTTTTTTGATGGAGGCTTAAAGGAGATTCTCATTAAGCTGGTGGTCAGTATTTATTATTTTGCTATTTGGGTATTTTTTTGTACGTCTTGGATAGATTTTTATTTAGATGTTTGGTTAGTAACCAATGAAAGAATTATTGCTATTGAGCAAAGAGGATTGTTTAATCGTATCCACAATGAATTACACCTCTCGCGAGTCGAGGATGTAACTTGTGAAGTAAAAGGGGTTTTTGCCACTCTTTTTAATTATGGTGATATAATTATTCAAACTGCCGGTATGGAACAAAATTCCATTTTCCGTGAAGTCCCTAATGTTTATAAAATAAACGAACAGATTATAAAATTAGCTGACACTTGGCGAAAAAATAATACTAGCAACACCATTCGCCAGAGTCATAAAAGTTAACGTCCCCTTAGTTTTTAAGATTTAAATCAAAAGCTTTAGCTCTTGACAGTTTTGATCTTATTTGCTAATATCTTTTGATAAAATCCTTCAATTTAGGAGGGATTTTTAATTAGAATTTTACTTTATGAGACAAACTCTTACTAATTCTAACAAATTCTGTTTAAGCTTAGCTATTATAGCTTTAAGTTTGGAATGGTTGTTTCCTCAACATTATAGTTTTAGCAAGTAATCTTCCTACTGCTAATCCGTCAATTTATATTATTCAGCAATTTCCTAAAAATAAGGAACGGAAGCCGCGTTATGTTACTAAAGTTTTAGTGACAGCATATTCATCTACACCAGACCAAACTGATGATACGCCTTTTATTACTGCTTCAGGAACTTATGTGAGATCTGGTATTGTAGCGGCTAATTGGTTAAAATTTGGTACTAAAGTTAGGTTGCCAGATTATTTTGGCGACCAGATTTTTGAAGTGCAGGATAGAATGCATGAGCGTTTTTCTGGTCGCCTTGATATTTGGATGTCATCTAAAGAAGAAGCGAGAAATTGGGGTATTAAATATATTATTGTGGAAGTATATTAATTTGACGAATTTCCTTAGCAGCTATAAAATGATAGTAAGTTTTATGATTATCACCCTTATTAATTGTCAGACGAATATATGTTGTCGCTTTGGGGTTGGCAGTTAATTCATTTTTAAAAATAAAATTGTTGTGCCAGCTCCCTCTTAAGTTTGCGGGAGCTTTTTGTTTGATAAAATATTTTTTGGCCAGGTAGCCAAGTAGTAAGGCAGTGGTCTGCAAAACCACTATACACGGGTGCAATTCCCGTCCTGGCCTCCACAGTTTATACCATCCCTTGAGAAGGGGTTTTGTGTTACACTGATATAATATGTTAGCCAAAGAAAAAAAAGAAAAATTTGTAATTTTTGATGGTAATGCTTTGGTACATCGTGCTTGGCATGCTTTACCCCCACTAACGACGCGTGATGGTATGTTAGTTAACGCTGTATACGGTTTTACTACTATTTTTTTACGCGTCTTAAAAGAGCTTAAGCCAAAGTATGTAGCTGTTACTTTTGATCGAGCGGAGCCAACTTTTCGTCACAAAGAATTTAAAGCTTATAAAGCCCAGCGCCAAAAGCAACCGCAAGAGTTTTATGATCAGATTCCTTTAATTAAAGAAATTGTAGAAGCTTTTAATTTGCCGATTTATGAGGTGGCAGGTTATGAAGCCGATGATATTATTGGTACTGTCACTAAGAAAATAGCAGTAGATTATCCAGAACTAGAAACTATTATTGTAACTGGTGATTTGGATACTTTACAATTAATTAATGAACACACCAGAGTTTATACTTTAAAGCATGGCTTAGTTGATACTATAATCTATGATGTTGTTGCTGTGAAAGAGCGCTATGGTTTAAAGCCGGAACAAATGATAGATTATAAAGCTTTGCGAGGCGATCCTTCGGATAATATCCCGGGAGTGAAGGGGATTGGGGAAAAAATTGCAGCAGAATTGATAAAAAATTTTGGTAGTTTAGATAATTTATATAAAGAGTTAAAGAAAGATAGTAAAAAAGTTAAAACCATTACGCCTAAAGTACAAGAGTTGCTTTTAAAATTTAAAGCAGAAGCCTATCTTTCCCAAAAATTAGTAAGTATTGTGAGAAATATTAAATTTTCTTTTAAACTTAATGATTGTATTTTGGGTAAATTTGATGAGAGCAAACTGATTTCTTTATTTCAAAAATTAGAATTCAAATCATTATTACCTAAAATTCCTCAATTGCAGGAGAGTTTAGATTTACCAAAAGCTAAGATAGCTAAGGAAAAACACGGCACACAGGATTATCAATTAGTGGATAGTGAAGCTAAAATGGCTTCCCTTGTGAAGAAACTTGCTATTCAGGAGTTTATTGCGGTTGATACTGAAACCTCCGGCCTTGACCCTTGGCAATCTGAACTAGTGGGTATTAGTTTATGTTTTAAACAAGGCGAGGCTTATTTTGTGGTAGCTAGCTTATTGCAAGAAAAATACAAAAGTGTAGAACAATTTAAAGATCTATTAGTGTCCAAAAAATTAATTAAAGGCGGTCATAATATTAAGTTTGATCTGGAAGTTCTATGGCATCATGACATAAACCTGGAGCCGATTATTTTTGATACTATGGTAGCAGCTTATCTATTGCGGGCAGGTGGTGAAAGAAATTTAGATTTAAATTCCTTAGTTTTTCAGGAATTTGGTTATCGCATGCAAACCATAGAGGAGTTGCTTGGACCTAAAGGTAAAGGACAAAAAAACATGCTAGAGGTACCTTTGTCTAAGGTGGCTTGGTATTCCGGTGAGGATGCTGATTTTACTTTTAGACTAAAAAATAAATTAGAGATAGAACTTAGTAAAAATAAGCTTGATAATTTGTTTTATAATATAGAGATGCCTTTAGTGCCTGTTTTGGCACAAATAGAACGGGCTGGTTTTAAAATAGATAGTGAATATCTTGGAAAAATACAAAAGAAATTGTCCGGAGAATTAGCTAATTTAGAGGAAAAGATACACAAATTAGTTGGTAAAAAATTTAATATTGCATCACCCCTGCAACTGAAAGAAGTTTTATTTGATAAACTAAAAATTTCTCCTGAAGGTATTCGAAAAACCAAAACCGGACTTTCTACTGCGGCCTCGGAACTGGAAAAAATGAAAGATTTACATCCTGTAATTAGATATTTATTAGAATTTCGTGAATTATCTAAATTGCAATCTACTTATGTTGAGGCCTTACCAAAATTAGTTAATCCCAGAACTGGCCGAGTACACACAAGTTTTAATCAAACCGTTACTGCCACTGGTAGATTATCATCCTCTGACCCAAATTTACAAAATATTCCTATCAAAGGCGATTGGGGGCCGATTTTACGTAAAGCTTTTATAGCTGACAAAGGTAATGTTTTACTCTCGGCTGATTATTCACAAATTGAATTAAGAATTGTAGCTCATTTAGCGCACGACATTAATATGATGGAGATATTTAAGCACGGCGCTGATATTCATACTTCTACCGCTGCTTATATTTTAGGAGTAGAACCAGACAAAGTTACTCGCGATCAAAGGCGTAGCGCTAAGGAAATTAATTTTGGTATTTTATATGGCATGGGACCTTGGGGCTTAGCCGAGCGTACTGGCATTACTAAGGGAGAAGCCAGGGATTTTATTAATCGTTATTTTACCGCTTTCCCTCAAGTTGCTCGATGGATTGAAGATATTAAAAACGAGGTTAGAGAATATGGTTATGTTACTACTTTATTAGGTCGTAAACGTCAGTTGCCAGAGATAAATTCTGGTGTACAGCAAATACGCGCTGCCGCTGAACGTATGGCAGTAAATTTACCAACTCAAGGTACGGCCGCAGATTTAATGAAATTAGCCATGATTAAAGTAGCTAAAAAATTACCCGTAACGTCTAAAGGTTCTCAAATGATACTGCAGGTGCATGATGAATTAGTATTTGAAGTACCGGAACCGGAGGTAAAAAAAGTCGCTAAATTAGTGAAACAAGAAATGGAAAATGCTTTAAAACTTTCCGTGCCAATTGTGGTGGAATTAAAACAAGGTAAAAATTGGGGGGAGATGGAAGTTATAAAGATTTGATATGCTAACAAAAAAGAGTAAGCCAAAAATTTCTATTCAATTTTGGTACGGCGATAACCAATCATTATTACAATGGGAATTAGATTATTGGAAAAAGGAGTTTAATAAGCGTCATCCGCAGGCGGTAATTGAAAGATTGGAACGCGGAGAAGCTGATTTAGCTCAAAAATTAGAACTCGCTTTTAAAAGTAATGGCTTATTTGTTCAAGATAAATTGTTAATACTTTATAATTTAGGAGTTAAAGCAGATGATTTGGCAGAAAAAGTGGTTGATTATTTATCTTCTAAAACTTTAGGTATTTTTGTTATTTTAGTGGAACAGAATAAGCCACAAGCGGCCAGTAAGTTTTATAGACAAATTAAAAAATTAGCAACAGCGGGTTTAGTTAATATTAAAAACTACGAAAATTTATCTACGAGAGAGTTAGAACAATGGATAGTGAAACAAGTTAAGGCACGAGGGGGGATTATTTCAGTTCAAGCCGTAGCATTATTAGCAAATCTTTTGGGCAATAATTTTTTACGCTTAGAACAAGAGATTGCTAAATTAGTGGCTTTTGCCGAAAAACAAGAAATTAAAACCGCTCAAGTTGATATGCTGGTTACACAAAAATTAGAAGAGGACGTTTTTTCAGTTATTGATGCTTTAGGTAGAAGGGATTTTAGACAAGCTACCAAGAAACTAGAAGAACAATTTGCATCTGGTGTGAGTCCACAAAGTCTGGTGGGAACTTTAGCTTGGCATCTCAAGATATTAAGACAAGTTAGGCAGTATTTAGATGAAAGGCAAAAAGCTTCAGCTAGAGAGATGGCTACCGAATTAAAACTTCATCCTTATGTAGTCAACAAAGCTTTGGCGCAGATTCCTTATTACACTAAAGATAGATTAAAATTTTTATATAATGAACTTTCGGATTTGGATGTTAAATTAAAATCCACCCGTCTTGAGCCGCAGATGTTATTTGATTTGTTTATAAGCCAT
>JBBIVB010000021.1:11040-18745 GCA_037439965.1 Candidatus Veblenbacteria bacterium
AAGGTAGAATAGACTTTTATCATGCTTAGTAAAAACATCCGCCATGGCGGATGTTTTTAAATCTAAAATATTATTTCTTAATCTTGTACCAAGCCTTCATTAATCTTGATTTCTTACGAGCCGCATTATTCTTTTTAATAATCCCTTTTTGAGCGGCCTTATCCAAAGCCTTGATAGCGAGTCTCACTTTGTCTTGAACATCGCTGGATTTACTGGCAATAGCTTTACGAGCCTTTTTAATAGCAATTTCTAGAGCCACCCTAATTTTGGTATTATGGGCCGTTCTCTTAGGAGTTTGACGATAATGTTTCCATGAAGCCTTTTTAGTTGGCATAGTAAAAATTTAAGAATACTAATTAGTAAAATTATATTATAGTTTATTAGTGAAAATGTCAATAAATTAAATTTAATGCCCTTTTAAACTTATTATTATTTGATATAAAGTTTTAAAGATGATTTCCAAATCAAACAACAAAGATCTATTTTTTAAATAGTAAAGGTCGTATTCTAATTTTAATTTGGTTTCTTTCACGTTTCCAGCGTAGACATTTAATTGTGCCCAGCTAGTTATTCCAGGTTTACCAGGTTTAATAATATACCGTTCATTATAGAAAGGAATTATCTTTTTTAAATTTTCTACAATATTGACTTGTTCTGGTCGTAGACCAAATAGGCTTAAAGAGCCGTTAAGTAGATTGATACTCTGCGGCAGTTCGTCCCACCTAATTTTACACATAATTTTTCCTAAACCTGTAATGTGTTGGTCATTTACTTGTGTCCACGTATTTCCCGAGTCTTCCTTCATAGTTCTATATTTGTAGATTTTTATTATTTTGCCATTTTAGCCAATCCTTTTTTGGGTGAATATTATTTTTCCTAAGGAAGAAAGTTTAATTATTAAGGCGGTAGGTAAAAAGGTAATAATAAAAACAAAGAAACCAATTAAACCACAGATAAAATCAATTATTCTTTTGATTATCAGATAAGTTAATTTTATATCAATCACTTTTTGTCGATCAGAGTATAGTTGATGATTATTAATTAGAGTAAATCTATTTAAGCCAATGGTCGTCTTTTGAGTAATCTGCTTTTATATTTTTTAGGATAAAATGCTTTAAGGCGGATTAGTGGGGTGCTTAAACCATGCCGTTTTATATCTTGTCTAATATTTTTTATTTTTCCGCCTTGATTATAACCTAAGCAAATTATATCTGGTTTAATCTTTTTAACCATTCGGTAATTATGTTTTATTTCTTTATTACCAAGTAGCGCCTTATTTACAAAAAGTAAAGATTTTATTTATTTTAAACGAGTTCGTTCGTTTTGTACAGGATAATGCTTTTTATGATGTTTTACGGTTTTATCTCTAGCTACTACCACTACTAATTTTTACCATATTTTTTAGCTTGCTTTAAAAAGTATTTGTGGCCAGGGTGAAGCAGGTCAAAAGTGCCAAAAACCAAAACTATTTTATTTTTCATATTAATTAAAACGTTTAGACATATTAAGCTTTTTTATTTCTTCTATTTGGTCACGTAACACAGCAGCTTTTTCAAATTCCAAATTTTGAGAGGCGAGCATCATTTGATTTTTCAAATCTTTTAATAAATGCACTATTTCCTCACGCGGTAATTTATCAAGCCTTAATTCTTTAGCTATAGGCACAATATCTGGGACTAATTTGCCGCCTGCCAATCTATCATCTTTAATAGCTTTGCTAATAGTTTTAGGAACTATCCCATGTTTTTGATTGTAAGCTTCTTGAATATTCCGCCGACGCTTCGTTTCCTCAATAGCCTGCTTCATTGATCCGGTAATTTTATCAGCATACATAATAATATGACCTTCGTTATGTCGTGCTGCCCGACCCATAGTTTGAATTAGAGCTGTACTAGAGCGTAAATAACCTTCTTTATCAGCATCCAAAATAGCAATCAACGATACTTCTGGTAAATCTAACCCTTCGCGCAATAGATTGATTCCTACCAGCACATCATATTTACCAGCGCGTAAATCATGTAAGATTTCTAGCCTTTCAAAAGTATCTATTTCTGAATGGAGATAATGAACCTTAATTCCTTCATCATTTAAATAATCAGCCAAATCTTCAGCCATGCGTTTGGTTAGGGTTGTTACCAAAACTCGTTGTTTTTTAGACACAATTTTTTTAATAGCTTCAATTAAATGGTCAATTTGGTGTTTAGTAGGTTGAATTTCTATGGTAGGATCAAGTAGTCCAGTAGGGCGGACTAATTGTTCTACTATTTGCTGGGATTTATTTTTTTCATATTCACCTGGTGTGGCAGAAACATAGATAGTTTGATTAAGACGAGATGAAAATTCAGTAAAAGTTAAAGGGCGATTATCGAAAGCCGCTTTTAATCTGAAACCAAAATCAATTAAAGTTTGTTTGCGTGAGAGGTCACCTTGGTACATTCCACTAATTTGTGGGATAGTTATGTGTGATTCGTCGATAAATAATAGCCAATCTTTTGAAAAATAATCAATTAAAGTAAAAGGTGGTTGGCCAGGTTTTCGGCCATCAAAATATCTAGAATAATTTTCTATGCCATTGCAGTAACCAGTAGTCTTTATCATTTCCAAATCGTAATTGGTTCGTTCCCATAATCTTTGTGCTTCTAGTAATTTATTTTGTTTTTTAAATTTGTCAGTTTCTAATTTTAAATCTCGTTTAATATCTTGGATAGCCTTGTCTATTTGTTGTTTAGGTGCGATATAATGAGTAGCTGGATAAATATCAAAAGTTTGATGCTTAGTTATTAAATTAGTAGTTAAAGCTTCTCGTTCTTCAATTTTTTCTACCTGGTTACCACTCAAATAAATTTTTAAATAATTATCCAAGTTAGTTGCCGGAAAAACATCTACAACATCCCCAGCTACTCTAAAGGTGCCTCGTCTAAAATTAAAATCTGCCAGTTCATATCGTAAATCAGCCAATTGTCGTAAAAGTTTTTGACGAGGTAGCTTTTGTCCTTGTTTTATATTAATTCGTACTTTAGTGTATTGTTCTGGACTGCCTAAAGCATAAATACAGGAAACCGAAGCTACAATTATAGTGTCGCGCCTAGACAAGATGCTTTGGGTGGAAGCATGGCGTAATCTATCAATTTCTTCATTAATTTGTGTTTCTTTTTCTATATAAGTATCGCTTTGTGGAATGTAAGCTTCAGGTTGATAATAATCGTAGTAAGAAACAAAATAGTGCACCGCATTTTGAGGAAAGAAATTTTTAAATTCCGAAGCTAATTGTGCCGCTAGAGTTTTATTATGAGAAATAACTAAAGTTGGTCGTTGTGCTTTAGCTATCACATTAGCCATAGTAAAAGTTTTACCAGAACCAGTAACACCCAAAAGGGTTTGGTGTTTTAAACCTTTGTTTAATCCTTTAACTAATTTAGCTATAGCCTGTGGTTGATCTCCAGTAGGTGAGAAGGAAGATTTTAGGATAAATTTCATAATTTAAGTATAAACTGCTTTTGTCAATCTATAAAAAGTTAACTATAATTAGCTTATGATAGCTCAAATTTCAGGGAAAGTAGTTGGCAAAACTGCACGCTCGGTAATTATAGAAGCAGGTGGAGTTGGTTATGAAGTTTTTTGTACCACAGATCTTTTATCTAAATTAGCCGAAGGAAAAAAAGTGGTACTTTATACTCATTTAAATGTACGCGAGGATTTGATGGAACTTTACGGATTTATCAAAAAAGAGGATTTACAGTTTTTTAAATTACTAATCACCGTCTCGGGTATTGGTCCAAAGTCAGCTTTAAATATTTTAGAAGTGGCACGACCAGAAGAAATTAGGCGAGCCGTTATCAATCAAGATGCTGGTGGTTTACATGCCGTGCATGGAATTGGTAAGAAAACAGCAGAAAAGTTGGTAGTGGAACTAAAAGATAAATTAGAAGCTGGAGTAGCAGCTGGTCCTGCGGGTGAGGATCAAACAGTGTTGGAGGCGATTATCAATTTGGGTTATTCCCAAAACGAAGCGCGAGCGGCAATTAAATCTATTAAAGATAAAGCCGGCAGTATAGAGGATAAAGTACGAGCAGCGCTTAAATCTTTAAGCCGGACTTAAATTTTTTATGGAACTTAAAGAGATAACCGCAGGTGAATTGTCGTTATGTATTAATAAGTTGCCAGGGCATAGTGGTTTATTTTTACAAACCCCAAGTTGGCAAAAGTTAGAACAAACAGAAGGGTTGCCAGTAGAAATTCTAGGATTTTATCAGGGAGTTAATTTAGTAGGTGGTGCTTTAGTGGTAACCAGGAGAATGCGCAGCGGCTTTACTTATTTTTATATACCTAAAGGACCATTGATATTAGAAGTAAAATATTTAAATGAGGTTTTGGATTTGTTATTAGCTAGATATGAAAATCGGGGGCTTTTTTTGCGTATAGAACCACCAATTGAAATAAATAATCATCATAATTTAAGTGTAAATTTAATTAAAGCGGGTTGGTATAAAAGCAGGGCTATACAAGCAGCAGCTACTTTAATTACAGATTTAACTAAGACACCTGAGGAATTATTAATGGTTATGCATCCTAAAACCCGTTATAATATTCATTTGGCAGAAAAAAAGGGTTTACTTTGGCAATTAACAAGGAAGCAAGAAGATCTTCTTGATTTTTATCAGCTATTAATACAGACTAGCAAGAGGAATAATTTTAGACTTCATCAGCAAGAACATTATGCTAATTTATTGGAGTTATTTGGTAGTGAAGAACTAAAAGTAGGAACTAAGCTGGCAGTGAGAATAGCCAAAGTTATTAAGGAGGAAAAATTATTAGCTGCTAGTTTATTAATTTTTTCTAGAGGGATAGTAACTTATTTACATGGTGCCTCAGCAAATGAGGCTAGAGAATTAATGCCTAATCATTTACTACATTGGCAAACTATGTTATATGCCAAAAGTTTGGGTTTTAAATATTATGATTGGTGGGGAATTGAAACCCCCGAGCACCCTAGGAGCTCTTGGCAAGGCATTACTCGTTTTAAATTAGGCTTTGGGGGAAAGGTGGTAAATTATTTAGGCACGTTTGATTATCCTTATAAAAAATTGCTTTATTTTTTATATCGCGGCACTTATTATTTTTTAGTTTAAATTTTATGTTGCCTGTTTATACTGAAACAGAGAAAGCTATTTTAAGGACGATTAGTTTTTTAGATTTGTTTGAATATCCATTGACGCCCATTCAATGTTGGCGTTTAGCATATAGTTTAGAAGGTGGAGAACCCCCTTTTGATTTAGCAGAAACAGAACAGGCATTAGTTAATTTATTAAAACAAGGAATAGTAAAACAACAAAATAATTTTTGGCAGTTAGCCAATTCACCAGATTATTATGAAATTAGGCAGGAGCGTTATCGTTTAGCTGCTGCTAAATTTAAAAAGATTAATTTCTGGATGAAAATTTTTAGGTTACTACCTTGGGTTAGAATGATAGCTGTAGTAAATCCTTTGGGTTATCGCAACGCCGAATTAGGCGATGATGTTGATTTATTAATTATTACCAAACAGAAGAGACTTTGGTTAACTAGATTTTATATCACTGGTTTAGCTAAGGTTTTTGGATTACGACCCACACCCCAAGAAAAACAAGATAAATTGTGTTTAAATTTTTATTTAAGCGACAAGCATTTAAATTTAAACGATGTGTTGCTTGATAATAAAGATGTTCGTTTTCATTTTTATTTTACGCAATTTAGTATTATATTTAATGATGGTGTTTTGCAAGATTATTTGCGTGATAATTCTGATATTTTAGACCATTTTCCTAATTTTAACTTACAAGTTATTGGTTGGTCGACAACTTCTCGTTTATTAAAGATTGCTCGTTTCTTTTTTAGTTTGTTTACTTGGTTACCAGGAGAATCTTTTTGTCGTTACTTGCAGAAAAAGATTATGCCGCAAAATTTACGTAAATTAGCCAATGTTGATACTAGAGTAATTATCAGTGATGAAATTTTAAAGTTTCACAACCAAGATAAAAGATTTGTTTATCGTGATACTTGGTATAAAAAATTAGCTGAGCTAAGAATTGTATGATAGATACTGTTGTAATTTTTGCTGCTGGTAGAGGAACTAGAATGAGAGAATTAACTCAAGATATACCAAAGCATGTTATAGTTGTTGGTAAACGTCCCTTCCTTTTTTATTTATTGGATAATTTATATAAAGCAGGTTTTAAAAAAATAATAGTAGTCGTTGGTTATCAAAAAGAAGTAATGAAAGAGAGGCTGCAAGGGTGGCATAAGTTGCCCATAGAAATTATTGAGCAATATCTTTGGGTTCCTGAATCTGAATATGGCACTTTGTGCCCGATTAAAGCCGTACAGCATTTATTAGCTAAAGAAACTTTCGTGGCTTTAAATGGCGACAATTTATATTCTGTTAAAGATTTAAAAACTTTTCATGTTTTATCTAATCTTAATGTGGTGGCTGGTTTAAAACATAATTATCCGGAAAAGTACGGAGCTTTGGTTTTACAAAAAGATGGCTCATTGTCGCGGATTGTGGAGAAACCACAAAAATTTGTAAGTAATTTAATTAACGTTGGTTTGTACGCTTTTACTCCAGATATATTTACTATAGCGCCGCAAATAGGTTTATCGCCGCGGGGAGAGTATGAAATAACCGCCGCTATTAATTTGTTGGCAAGCCAAAATAAAGTTAAAGTTCTAGAGCTGACTGGTTATTGGTTAGATTTTACTAAGCCAGAAGATATAAACATAGTAGAAGATTTTATTGCGAGTGGTAAATTATAAATTAGTCGATGCTTTTAGTTTGATTAAGCTCCCGTAGTTCAACGGATAGAACACGAGATTCCGGATCTCGCGATAGAGGTTCAATTCCTCTCGGGAGCAATAAAAGCTAAAAAATTATTTATACTTAAGACGATTTTTTGTTAATATTGGATAAACTTGGCTTAAATAATTTAAATTTTATATAATAATAGAGTTAATATATTTTAGTATGTCAGTGTCTTATAAATTAACTGCATAAAACAAGGAGAAATTGTTATGGATTTTACCCAAGATCTTTCTAATATCATTCACCCCGGTTTAGCTGAGGTAACACAAAAAGCCAGTATCTTAGATAAAATTATGGGGTGGGGTTTAAAATTGACCCTGTTTTTAGTGCCGATTTTCTTTTTACCCTGGACTTTTGAGTTTTTTGAGCTAAACAAGCAGTTTTTGCTTTTAATACTAACAGTTTTGCTATTTATTTTATGGCTTTGTAAAGCAGTATTTAGTAAGAAAACAGTAATTAAAAAATCTTTATTAAATTGGTTGGTTTTAGGTTGGTTACTGGTGGTAGTTTTAGCTACTATTTTTTCTATAGATCCCATTACCTCTATCTTAGGATTTTATGGCAGGTTTAATGGAGGCTTAATTAGTGTTATTTCATACGTTTTACTTTACTTTTTGGTAGTAAATTTAACCAAAGATACTAAAGATGCCAAAGGATTAATTAGTTGGTTGTTGTGGGGTTTTGGTCTAGCATCCTTATTATTGATATTACAACTATTTGGTTTAAAATTATTTAGCACATTATTTAATCAATCAGCAAATTTTACTGTTTTTGGTAGTTCTTTAAATATAGCAGTGTTAGTATTGGCAGTTAGTATTTCTTTGGTCATTTGGTTTATTAAACAAGCTAATAGTCGAGTGATAAAAA
>JBBIVB010000022.1:0-18554 GCA_037439965.1 Candidatus Veblenbacteria bacterium
TTAAATATCGAGGTTGTATTACGTGGCATAAGAAACACTTTTAGTATATTTAGTATAAAAGATTATTGTATTTAAGCAAAATTAAAAACTCCGATAGTCCGCCAGCCGACAGGTTATCAGAGTTTAATATCAATAAAATTATAGACTACGACCTTGGCTTTACCTTCTCCACTACTTTAGCGAATACTTGAGGATAATGTTCAGCTAATTGTGCCAAGACCTTCCTATCTAACTCAATTTTATTCTTTTTTAATAAATGGATAAATTTGCTATAACTTAAACCATGTTGTCTAACTGCTGCATTAAGTTTAATAGTCCATAATTTTCTAAATTCACGCTTTCTAGCTTTCCTGTCGCGATAAGCATAAACTCCAGCTTTACGCACAGCGACTTTAGCTAGTTTAATTTTACTCTTACGGCCCCAGCGATAACCTTTGGCTTGCCGTAAAATATTTCTTACTCTTTTGGCGTGCATTACGCCACGCTTTATTCTAGACATAAAGTAAATCCTCTAAAATTTTAAAATTAACTGCCAGGAATTAATTTTCTTAAAGCTGGAACATTAACTTTAGCGATAGCTGAATCACGACGCTTAGCCATAGTAACTTTACCTGATTCTCTAGCATTAAAATGATCTTGGCCAGCCGTCCGTTTCATAAATTTGCCTCTTTTAGTAATTTTAAATCTTTTGGCAGTAGCTTGATGTGTCTTGATTTTGGGCATAATCTTTAAAGTAAAATAAACGCTTATTCAGCGCTCTAATATTTATAGCTTATTTAAGAATTATTAGCAAGGGTTTTATTTTCTGATACAAGTTCGCTGCTAGATTTATTAATATTAATAGATTTATTAATACTGCTTTTACGACCAATTTGTAAAGATAATCTGCCTCCTTGCATACTAAACGGAATGATAGTGACTATCTCATTACCTAAAGTGGAAACAAAATTCTCAATTACTTGCCTAGCTAAATCGGCATGCTGACGTTCTCTACCTTTTAAAACAATTTCTATCCTTATTTGATGACCTTCATTTAAAAATTTTACTACTTGGTTCTGCCTTATTTCTAAATCATGTTTACCTATATTCAGAGAGAGCCTAATCCCTTTGACTTCGGTTTTTTTGATCTTAGTTTTTTGCTGTTGTAACAACTTTTTTTGTTTATATTGAAATTGACCAAAATCCATTATTTTGCAAATAGAAGGACGGACGCTGGGATTAACCTCTACCAAATCCAAACCAGACTCACGCGCCATTTGTAAGGCTTCGCTAGTGGCTACCACTCCTCGTGGTTTACCAAATTGATCTATTAGCTGCACCTGCGGCAATCTAATCCATTGATTTACTCGATATCTAAATTTGTTGATCATTAATTTCAATTAATTTTTATGGGTTTCTCTTAGTATTAATTTGAGAGTACGTTTCACTGAATCGGTCTTAAAATATTTTTCTCGTCTAATTGCATTTAATTTTACATCAAATGCTTCATAAAAAAAATTAATTCAATGGCCTCCTGTTTTTAGTAGACAGAACTCCGCCATAATTATGGGCCTTAATTCTTTTTCTTAAATTTGATACGAAACTGGTATAAAACTTTCTATTCTTTAAACTATATAAAATATATAAACGAATACATTTGTTTTTTTCTAAAGTACGCACTATGTTTGACTTTAGGACATGAAGTATATCCTCACTGTATTTTTAAAAAAATCATGGTGCGCCATGAAGTTATCCAAACATAAGTGAGGATATGCTTCATGGTGGAGATGGCGGGAATTGCACCCGCGTCTAAAACGTCTTGCTTTACTCTTCTACAGACTTAGTCTGATTAATTTTGACGGCAATTAAATCAGACAAAATGCCGTCAGTGTATCCTGTCAAAATTTCTGATTAAAAGTCAGGACGCCTTTTAATCATACTCGATGAATAACGCTCTATAAGATTATCGAGGTCACCTTAGAGAACGGCCTCGGCCTAAAATCTAGGCCAAAGCTGGAGCTAAAGCAAAGCTTGCAAAAGCATTCTTTACTCGAGCGACAAATGATTTGGCATTTATAGATATCTTGCTGTTTTACAAGTAGCAAGGACTTGGCCTGCTAAATAAAGCTTGACGATTTATCAATTGTTAAACATCCCCCAATGCTGGCCATTGACTAATAGCAAATGGCCAATAGCTTTGGCGGAGGTTTAATATTTTAAAGAACGTCTAATCTCCCTATCTATTTCTCTTTTTTTAATGGCCTGACGTTTATCTACTCTCTTTTTACCGACCGCTACTGCTAATTGAATTTTCACTAATCTATGCGTAGTATAAACAGAAAGTGGTATAATTGTCAAGCCCCTGACAGAAATTTTTCCTAAAAGATACGAGATCTCTTTTTTAGTTAAAAGTAATTTTCTATCTCTTTTGGGGTCATAGTTTATTTGCGCATTTTTGGCAGGTGAATATGGCGCAATATAACAACCCACTAGCCACAATTCGCCCTTTTTTGGAATCACATAACTTCCCTGCAGATTAACATTCCCGCGTTTAATAGATTTTACTTCAGGTCCTGATAATACTAATCCTGCTTCAAATTTCTCCTGAATATTGAAGTTGAATAAGGCTTTTTTATTCTCAGCTATAACTTTCATACTATTATTGTAACTTGATATAAAAAAAAGAGCCATCTAGTACGTTGACAGATGGCTCAATTTTTTACATCTCAGCCCAAAGGGCTTTTGTATTATGACGTATAAACCACCAAACGGTGGTATAAAATTCACGGGGCGCGGGATGTAACCAGGTAAAGGCAAAAATCCAGAACGGAAGACAGCAATACCAGGGCACTCCTAATAATATAGCAAGAGATGCAAAACCTTCCTCGAGGGTTCCACAAAACAAAAAAAGTGTTATAAGATCAATCAAACTAAGAAGGGCCACTAAAAAAATAGTTAGCCCCAATATTACTTTTAAAAATGTCATCTTGTTTTCCTTTTAATTATTAAATGTTCGTTTTTTATTTTTATAACTATTAATACTAGTGCAAAGGTAATAATTTGTCAAGAACTGGTAGAACATTTACTAATTTACACATTGTTCCATAACCCTTGACAAATTATATGGCTTTGCTATACTAATTTGTTTTGGTAGTTATTTATTGTATTTTAATAATTTTAAGCTCTGGTGGGGCAAATATTGCGAATAAATCCCAGGGAACCACCGCAATGTTTTATTTGCCTGGCACACGCCAGAGCTCAAATTCACAAATGTCTGAACAAGTGCCGTTCGGACAAAACGAATATAGGAGTAATAAAATGGATGAATTCACAAATAAAGCAGCGTTAGCTAAAAATCCGGAACAGAAACCGAAATCAAAGCCAGAAGACAAAAAGCAGAAGGCTGAAGAGGAAGCCAAGAAAAAAGCTGTTGCCGAGGAAACAAAGCGCAAAGTTGAAGAGGAGACAAAACGGAAGGCAGAAGAAGCAAGGAGAAGGGCCGAAGAAACGAAGCAGAAATCGGCAAAAGGTAAAGTATTAATAATCACCATCATGTTTGCCACTGTTGCAATCGTTCTGATCTGGTTAAAGTCCTGTGGTACCTCTCCTCCGGTCGTCACACCAGGCATCTCTGCTACAACGAATCTGTGGAATGCGATAGATCAGTTAGATGCTCAAAAAAAGGTGTGGGATGCGCAGGTCAGTGCGGTACAAGGAGTGACTGGAAAATTATATAAAAAGGCAATGGCTTTAACTGGTGGAACTACTGGCACGAACCTAAATGTTTGGGAACAAATTAATCAAATGTCCCAAACGACGCCTCCAGCACAGCAGAGCATATGGACCACCCCAACAACCCCGCCTCCTCCTGAAATCCTTAATACAATATCAAATGACGTAAAAGCAATTCAAAAGGATTTGAAGGAACATCGGGCCGGAGCGCGAGCATCGCATCGACAGGCGATAAAACAGCGTGATCGTATGGAAAACAAAATTGATAACCTGGATGCTCAGATTACGCTTGCTCGAGCTGAATTAATCAAAGCCAAAGAAGAAATTAAACAACTTTTGGCCGAACAAAATGTGGATAAACGAATCCTTGATGCAAAGATGGAGAACTTACGTCTCCGTATAGAAGGACTTGAACGTCTACAGCAACATAAATAAATAGGGAAATCTATCACGAAAGGATTACCGTTAGGTGATCCTTTTTATTTTTCTAATAATTTTCCTAATTATACAAAATTACGTGATTACGTGAATTTATTTTTTCTCTAACAGCTTATCAGCTTTTTTGATTAATTCTTTCGCCTGGAGTCTTTCCTCCATCATTTCAGCTTGTTTTATTAGCTCTTCTGCTTCTTTTATTTTATCTCCCCAGGCAAGGGGTTTAGGCGGAGCTGACCGGTTTAAAATAGCTCGCTCTAAATTATCAGCCACCGTACCAGAAGCTGTACCTGAACCTAGCTTGCCGCCAGTGCGGAAATTTATTTCTTTAAATAGTTTATCTATCGTAATATTTTTATTACCGCCACCAAATTGCGTTTTCCATTGATCTAGGGAAGAATTGGCATCCATTTTTAATATTTTTTCTATAGTACCAACTGGCAAATTCTTAAAAGCGCCCAAGTTTTTACCTTCTTCAAATTGGCTTTTTAAACTATTTATTTCAATAAGTTCCTTGTTATATAAAGTTAGTGCTTTACTGTAAGCCTGACCAATTACTTCTTTATTAAACATTTCTTTAGTAGTAAAAGGAATCTCTATTGCCTTGCCAGTCAAAGGAGATGTTAAATTAGTATTTAATAAATAACCATCAGTACTACGACCTGATTCTAATAAACTTTGTAACATGCCATAATCTATTGACTGCCAACCAGCAGAACGCAGTTTATTTCCTTCAACAAAGAGTTTATGTAATTCTTCTTTGCCTAACTCAGCCAGATGCGATTTTAGATAACTGCCTAATTCCTGGTCACGTAGATAACTACTAATCTCTTCCGAGCCTAATTTAGCAATTGTTTCCTGCAATAGTTTTTGGGATTCGGTAGTTAAAGTTCCTCCTTTTTGCTCTAAAGCTAAAACAGTAGCCAAATGAGCTTTATCAATAGTGTTAAAATCTAAAGCTTGCTTACCCAAAGCTTTATCAATTGCCTGAATTTCTAAAACTAATTCTTGGTGCCCCTGGCTAACTCTAGTAACAAAATCCTCCATTGGTTCAGTTGCTCCTTTAGTATAAACTTCTACTACATCATCGGTATCGCCTAAAACATAAAAATCAGGAGCTTTATCGCCATCAGCATCTACCGCATACAAATGTAATTCTTTAGAGCCAGGAAATTTAGGCGCGTATTGAGAAACGACCTCAGTGACAGAATGATAATTTTTCCCGTGCGCCCAAGTGTAATCCTCTATTTTAGATTCAGCGCCCGGCATTGATTCTATACCGGCTTTAGCCGCTGCACTCAATCTACTTTCTGCTGCTTGTACTAATTCATTTTTAGAAAAATCCTCCACTTCCATTTGCTTGCCAAATTTCTGCTCATAAAAGCTTTGATTTTTGGCAGTATAACCATAAGCATCAGCTTCTGGTGTAACCATTTTATTGGCGTGCCCTAATAACTCATGTACTTTATTTTCAAAAGCGGCTTGGTCTAATACTTTAAATGTTTTTCCGTCCCAAGACATAATATCCCTGAAATCAGCCGACTTTAATCCAGCTACCTCATGGCCTTGAGCCAACTCTCTTAGATTAGCTAAGGTGTTTTCTATTTTAGCCGCATCAGTAGCAGCAAAAGTTTTGCCTTCTGGTTTATATAAATCAGCTACTACTCTGCGTAAACCCCTATCTAAATATATTGCTTCCTTGCCTTTACCAACAGTAAATTCTACTGGCGCGCCGGCTTTCTTCTGGCCAAATAATAATTCTGCAGGAGGCGGAGTTGTTTTTGTTGTAGTTTGAGTTTCAACTATACCAATCCCTGTTTTTTGGCTACTATGCGCTACTTGCTCATGAAACAAGCGACCTAATTCAGAACCTATTACACCTGTGGCGGTACCAAAAACAAATCCTAAAATTTTACTAACTGTCTTCTCAGTCTTAGCTTCTTTCTTTAAAGATTTTTCTAATCTATCCATTTCTGAGTTTACCTCAGCACTATTAACCGTCACACCCTCTAATGCCGCATCAGCAATAGCTTTACGAGCCTGTGTTTCTAAAATTGGATCGGAGCTTAACAAACCCGATTCTACTAGAGCGGATAAATAGATAATATCTTTTTGATCCGATCCTATTTTAGTTTTAATATCGCTATAATACTTTTCTATTCGTTGCCTTTTCCAATATTTCTCTATTGGTTCGCCATAAAGTTTGGCACCAATCACTGCCCCAGCTAATAATGGCACAGCATAAGTTGCCTCGGAGCCTAATTCTAAAACCCGTGCCAATTCAGTCGAACCGCTAATACTAGTACCGTAAGCTGAACCGATTAAGCCGCCACGAGAGGCTTGCGATAACCTAGGCTTCTTTTCTACTAATTGCATAAAATCAGCCAATCGCTTACCTGTGTTTCTACCCAAGGCGTTAATAGCGGACAACTGCTTACTTAAAATCTTGGTCTGCTCTTTATTCAAACCTTCTTGCACCGCAGGATCTTTTTCTGCCAGTTGCTGTACTGTTTCCGCCTCTTTATTGCCATCAGGTATGGTGTTAAATATATTAGCCAATAATTCCCTGATAATTTGTTTAGTAACCGCCTTAACCACGGTTGGATCATTCAATATCTGAGCGGCTTTTTCTTTTGAGGCCCTTTCCCAAACCGAAGCACTAGCTTTATCTTTAGTAACTTTATCTAATATTGGCTGTAACTTTTCCATTATCTTACCCCGCAAAGCACCAATACCATATCCCATTACCCCAGATGCTAAAACTCTACCAACACCTCCCATAGCTCCAACCATGCCACCGGTTAACATACGTAAAGAATTGATACTAACGCCTATGGCGACAGCCGCCCCGCCATAAACCAAAACTTTCTTTTTATGATATTTCCAAAGTTTCGCTGCTTCTAATTGGGCGTGAGTTTTAATACTGCGAGTAAAGCGATCTTCTAAGGAATCAATAACATTATTTTTAATCTCCTTTTTAACTTCGGCAGGTAATTCAAGCTTAGCTAAAAACTCTGCTATCTTTTGTTTACTCTTTTTATCTAAATAAGCTCCCATAACTTTACTTTGTTCTTCACCTTCAATCGCCGGGGCTTCCTGCCAAATAATTTTTAAATCCGGCAAAACACTCGCTTCTAATTCTTTTAATATTTTTTTAAATTCTACCTCTTTAGCATCACCTATCTTTTCTTCTTTTTTAACTGAAACCGTTTTTTCAGCCGTTCCACTCTCCTTTTCTATTTTCTCTTTAGTTCTTAATTCATTCTCTTTATCTTTGGCTATCGCTTCAGTTGTTAATTCATCTGCTGATTTATAAATAATCTCATCAAACGGTACTCCAGTTGAACTTCCTTCAATACTTACGTATAATTTCCCATCTACACCCCAACCTTTAACACCAGTAACAATTATTGGCTGATTAACTTCTTTATTGTGCCAAGTGGCCGGACCAAGCTTGACTTTTTCTTCTTCAATCTTTCTTTTTTCTAAAATTTCTTCTATTAATAATTTCTCCCCTGCGGCTGGAAAATCAATACCAGCAACAACCGGCTCTTGTTCAGGATGTTCGGCTGAAATTTCTTTTTTCTTCGTCGCACCCGCTTCTTCACCAACTGCCATCGCCTCTTCTATAGATTTTTCCTTATCCAATACTTCGTTAAAAGCTTTTTTACTTGCTTCATCAACCTTTTCTTGCTCCAGCTCCACTTCCGGTGGCTTTTCAGGAACTAACTCTACTACCGGTTGTACTTCCGACACAAGCTCAACCTCGCTAACTAGTGGCGGTTCAGGAGTAGCTTCCGCTACTGCTTTTATACCGTCGGGAACGGTTTCTGAAACTATTGATGCTTGTACTTCTCCTAAAACTTGTTGTATTGCTACCTCTGCCTTATTTTGTTCCTCTTTTACCTTAAGTGCCTCCTCATCTACTTGCTGTCTAGTATTAGCTAAATCCTGTTTTGCTTTTTCTGACAAAGAGTTTGGTTCGATTTTTAAACCATCTTCTACTAAATGCTGATCCAACTCTTGTTTGGTTTTTTTAAAAAAATCTAAGACGCCAGACCCAGCTTCCTTTATTCTGTCCAAAACACCTTTGGTGACTGTCTCAATAGTTTCACGCCGCAACTTTCCCTTATCAACAACAGATTTTTTCTCAACACCAAAACCAGCATCCTCTGATGTTTTTAATTTTTGATCTGCTTGTTCTGACATATTATCTTTTAATTCTGGATCGTCGATCGAGTCAGGAATGACAGTTGAATAATGGCTATAAAATAAAAAGAGAAAATTATTCTTTAGCTTTAATAGATTTAGCTAATTTCTCGGCCTGCGCTAATTCCACTTTGCGCATAGTTTCTTTAATTAATTTTTGAACATAAGCTTTGTGTTCAGCTACTTTTTGCTCAAATTCAGCGCAGATCTGATCTAATTTTTGTTGATAATCATCGGACATAATTTTAGAATATAAGGATCCAAAAGTTAGAATTTAGAAATTAGGATTTAGTCATCCTGAACTTGTTTCGAGATCTATTTTGAGATGCTGAAATAAATTCATCATGATGGTTATGTTATTAATTAGCCTAAAGCTTTTACCTTATTTAAATATTCCTGCGCCACCTCATCTAAAGTTTTAATCATTAACTCCTGATAGTTCTTGAGCATTAAAAAATTTTACCTGTTCAGCTAGGGTAGGATGGCTTTGTAATAATTCAGCAAAACGATTCTGGTCTTTATTCTGCAAAGATTGCAAAGAAACCAAACGCAAACGCTTTTCTATTTCTAACATCAATTCAGCTTTAACCGCTAATTGGTATTGAGCTGGGAGTTTGTATCCGCCAGACTTATATAATAAATCACTCAAGTATTGATCTAAATAATTTTGATTAATATTATCCATAAATTTGATTACTTAGAAACCGTTTGGCGACTCTCTATATATTTATTATAAATCTCTTTCCTTACTTCCGACAAGGTCTCTTGATATAAATTATAGATTTCGCGTTCCCGTTCTTCTTTATTAGTACTTTGCGCTTCTTGTGGCCAGCTTTGATAAAGTTTACGGCAATGATCAATAATGGCTGAATTTTTCTCAGCTAAATAATTTTTTACCTCCCCTTCTAAATCTAAAAATTCTTTTAAATACCCTTGTGGATTATCTACCGCTTCAGTAGCCTCCAGCTCGGTTAAAATATCTTTTAAACTAACGCGTAATGGCTCTCCATAAGAAATTACCATAATGCCTTTATCCGCTCGCCCTTGCGGTAATTTCCAATCACGGCTTAAATCAACCTCGGGTTTAACTGAATTGACTTTAAAAGAATTATTAAAAGGATCATAGATAACTATGCCATCGTAGCCATAAGCCCGCACCCCTTCATGACCTGCTAAATACTGCTGGCCTTTAGGCCACCATTTATTTATAGATACTAAATAAAGTCCATATTTAGTATCTATCACTCTGCCCTCTTGCTCTAATTTTTCTTTAGATTTAGCTAAAATCTTTTCTGTAAATATACCGCGTTTGATTAACTGCGATTGATGTTTGTTTAAATTATATTTCTTCACTTCATATTTATCTAATTTACTATCTAAAATTTTACGATAAATCTCTTGCCAAGCCTGCTGACGTTTTGGCCAATTGGTTATTTTAGCTACTTTATCACCTTCAAATCTTTGCCATTGTTCTGTTATATAAGAATATATATCTGGTAATGAAAAACCTTTAGCTAAACCCCGTAAAGTATAAGGCGAATTCTTAAATTGCTGTTTATTAGTTATTAAATGACCATTATCATCATCTACTGTCATCTCCGTCAAAATATGCAACGCCTCATCTTTCTTATCTAATAAATCAGCAGCTGTTAATAGCCGCCAAATAATTTTAGCACTAGAAGTTTCTGCTAAAGTTCTGCCCTTAGGGTTATTGCCAATAGCTAGGGTTGGCTTACCCTCAACATATTTTAATCTAGCGCCAGCAATAGGTTGGGTATCAATATTAGTAAAACCTGATTTTATTTTTCCCGGTTCTGTAGCGCTAGCCGTCTTGGCTCCAACTAAACCCGCTTTTTCCAATAAAAATAAAGAAACTTTGGCATCAAAACCAGCCTTATCTTTTAATTGATAACCTCCTTCTTTTCTATATTCCCATTCGCCACTATAAACAAAATTATCCCAAACACGGCGCGCTGTTTGAATAAATCTTTCGTTTATCTCTGACTCATTATCAGTATTTAATTGTGCCAACTTACCTTCAGTTATTTTCGGTTGCTCAATTATAACTTCTGCCAACAATCTTTGCGCCGGATCAAAACCCCATTCTTTATCCCGACCGCGTTCTAATTGTTTTAAGAAAAATTTAACCTCTGCCACCCACTTTTTATCATTAATCTTATTTCTAATTGCTGCAAAATCAGTATAAGATGAAGCTAAGTTATCTAATTTGTCTTTTATCTTCTCATCTGAACGCGGTAGTAACAAACGCCGCATCTGATACGGCTCCATACCTTGAATATATAAATTGCCTAAGTAGGAAGCTATTAAACCATGAGGGTATTCTAAATTCTTTGGTTCAGTTTCTTTTTGAATTTGTTTCTCTTCCTTTAATGAATGTTCTGGAATAGCGACATTTTCCTCTTTTTTAATAATATCTGCACTAGCCTCTAGCCCCTGCTCTTTCGCGGCGGCCAACATATCTTCAATAAAAAGTCTTCCGATTTCTTCAGGACAATCTTCCGGAATTAAAAATTCCTCACCAAGATGTTTCTCTTGATGTTGGGCAAATAAATCTTTTAACTTTTTATACCACCTATTAGTTTTTAATTCATAAACTCTATACATTCTCTCTTTAGCTTCTTGAAAAGTTCCACCTTTACCATCATCAAGTATAATAGTGTTTAATCGCGGCTTAATTTCTTCTTGCAAAGAGATATTTTCTACAGTGCTTTCTTTTTTGGATATCTCTGCTTCCTCTTTCTTGTTTTTCTCATTATTAGCTTCCTGATTATTAACTAAGGAACGCATTCGATATTCAGTCTCAGCGTCTATATATTCATTTAGCTTAACTTCTTTTTTTGAAACCATAATAGTAACATTCAAGCTTACTACTAAAATAAGCTTGTTGTCAATGATTTAATTATAATTTTTACCACAATCGGAAAGCTGCTGCTTTTTTGTGGTGAGAAGATAAAAATAACGCCAATCTTCTTAATAAATGCATCGCTGGTTTTGTAGTCTTGCGACCGCCTAAAACTTTCCATGATTTGGCGTATAAATAAGTTTTGTGGGTATTAGATAATACAAATCCCGACTCCATAAATTTGTGTTTGCTCTTTATTTTATTTTTTTATTCTACTATTATTATTTTAGCATAAACAAACAAAAAAATCAAACTCTTTTAAAACAACTTATGGAGGTTCTCATGTTTTTTAATAAATTGTTCTTTAACAAAATTAATTTTTGTTGTTTGCTCGGTTTACTTTGTTACTTGGTGCCTGTTCGTGCCCAGTTTAATTATCCCAATTTTAGTAATACTGATAGCTTGATACTAAGAGGTAATGCCGCGGTTATTGATGACAAGTTACGTTTAACTACTAATACCAAAATGCAAAAATCTGCAGTATGGTATAAAGTACCACAACCAATCAACACTTTTTCTACCACTTGGCAATTCCGTATTACCAACCCAGGGGGACTTTCTCCTGGCGGCGCTGATGGTATTGTCTTAGTTATACAAACATATGATGATTCGGCTTTAGGTAACAACGGCGGTAGTTTAGCTTATGATTTTCCGAAAAGCTTAGCTGTAGAAATTGATACTTGGGATAATAGCGAATTTAATGACCCTATCCGTCCCCATATCAGTGTGCAAACTAAAGGTATACTGGCCAATAATCCTAGTCATAATTTTTCTCTAGGTTGCAAAACTGGTTTAACCAACTTGTCTGATGGTCTAATTCACACTGTTCGTGTTACTTACTCACGGCCAAATTTAAATGTTTATTTAGACGATGTGTTTTTGCCTAAATTATCTGTGACGGTAAATTTAGCTGACACTATTGATGCAATTGATAATTTAGCTTGGGTAGGATTAACTTCAGCTACTGGCAATGCTTATGAAAATCACTTTATTTTAAATTGGTCGTTTGATAGTGTTATTACCAAACCATCGCCGATAATTTTCTTACCCGGCATTATGGGCTCGCCGTTATATGATGTTTCTTCTCTGATTTGGGTAGATTTTTTTGATTTGGTTCGACCTGACGATTATTTCATGGATGCCTTAGAATTAAAAACTAACGGCCAGGACCCCGCTAATTCTAGTTATCAAATTAGAACAACGCCTTGGCTAAATGGACCAACCCCTAAAGATGTGTCCTCTTATCTTTCATATCCTTTTTATCCTTATTACCCTCTGTATAAATATCGAACCTTGATTGATTATCTGGAAGAACGAGGCTATAAATTAGATGACTGGGACACCAGCCATACCGAAGGTGAAAATTTTTATGTTTTTACCTATGATTGGCGAAAAAGTATTGAAAACCTGGCTGACTCATTAAAGTTTATTATTGATAGTCTAAAAAAATGGACTGGGGCTAATAAAATAAAAATCGTAGCACATAGCATGGGCGGATTAGTAACTAAAGATTATCTGGCTAAATATGGGAGTAACTCCATAGAAAAAATCATTTTCTTGGGAACTCCTCATTTAGGAGCAGCGGAAATGTCTTATACTATGCTAACAGGCAATGTTGTTAATTGGATTAATTTAGCCCCTAATAGTTTGATGTTTAAAAAATTAGCTAGAAATTTTCCCAGCTGTTATCAACTAATACCTAATGAACACTATTTTGATATTAGTATAGGTAACGGTTTCTCTAATAATGTAGAATTATATACTGGCTACCTAAGTAAAAAAAGATTCGCTTTAGACTTTCCCTCTACTATTAAGTACTTTAAAAATGCTAGCTGGGATGGAAGATTAGAATTTAATTCTAATTTACTTGACTATTCTCTAGAGATACAAGAAGACCTATGGAATATTAATTGGGATAGTATTAACTGCTTTAATATTGTTGGCTGTAATATACCTACTATTGGACATATAATAGCTAATCCTCTTTACCATCATTTCGATGAGTTAACTACACTAAATGGAGATGGTACTGTACCACTACGCAGTGCGGAAATTGTGAATTACCACAAAAGACGAGCTGACTTCTATATCTCTGGCGTCGACCATATAGGTTTATGTAACGATCAACAAACACTAGAATTATTAGCTAATCTGCTACCAGATTATCCTGACACTAGTCTCACTGGTTTTGACCATATCTCTAGACAACCGCCTTCAGACTACAGTGTTTCGGGAATTTACGTTACTATTTTAGGGGGAATAAAAATAAATATCTTTGACGAATTAGGGATGCGCATTGGACCAGTTAACGATACACTTTGGGAAATTAATATAGACAATAGCGGACTTTTAGGCGGCATGATGTTTAATCCAGAAGGACCTAAAATTATCTATCTTCCTCTAAATAAACAATATAGGACTATCATTGAGTCACCAGATTCTGGCCAAAGCGGCTTGCTTAATTTTACTAAAATTATTAACGGAGTAGTACAAGCTCGTGCTTGTTTTGATAGCATCTTTCTACCAGCCAACGCTGTAGGTAGGAGTAACTTTACGCCCATTAACTATAATTTAGAGTTAAATATCGACCTTAATAATGATAGCGTGGCTGAGTATAAACTATGGCCAGATTGGCTGATGTCAATTATTGCTCTAAAAGAGGGTTGGAATTTAATATCCCTACCGATTGAGATTAGTGAAAAAGGTATAACAGATATTTTTCCTCGAGCTACTTCTCAAGCTTTTACTTATAACGGCAGTTACCAAACTCAAGACACCCTCCCGGAAAATCATGGCTTTTGGTTAAAATCAGCAGCAACAGAAACAATAAATATTTTTGGCAAAACTAAATACCAAGATACTATATCAGTACGCCAAGGTTGGAATATTATTAATTCACTATCCGGCTATATTCCGACTACCACAGTAATTAGTATTCCTGAAAATATTATCATAAGCAATTTTTATGGCTATGATGAAACTTATTTTACTGCTGACACTTTACTTCCTGGTAAAGGATACTGGGTAAAGGTTAATGCTGATGGTGAACTAATCATATCTAATCTAAATAATTAATAAAAACGTTGTTCTTTTGATTCCCAACCTGAGATGTAATCCATCTCGGGTTTTTATTTTGACTTTATTTTAAAAATATGATAATTTTTTAGACTCAATAAATAAGAAAATAGTAAATTAAAAACCTTAAATCAAGGAGCAATTATGTGTGGAATTGTTGGTTGTATAACTCAAGAAGCGCAAGCCTCTTATCTGCTTTATCCTGAATTAATGGCTTTACAACATCGCGGTAAAGAAGGGGCAGGGCTAGCTACTTTGATTAGTCCAAAAACTTATTGCTACGAACGCGGTCGTGGCGAGATGCCTTTGGCTTTCTTAATTCCTAGCGATAAGGACTTACGAGCAAAATTAATTGGCGATCTACAAAAAGATGACAAGGAAAGAAATGGCTCTTTTGCTGGCGAATTTCCACCTCGGACTATTGGTGCTATGTCTGGGCATTTAGGCATAGGACACACTCGCTATGGCACTACTGGCGCTATTACTAACATTAATTTGCAACCTATTAAAGGGCATTTTGGTGAATATATCTTTTTTCTAGCTCATAATGGTAATTTGGTTAATACCTTGAGCTTGCGGCAACAGTGTAATTGTCCAGCAGACTGTTCGGATACTAACGTTATAGCGTTACTACTTGCCAATGCTAAACAGAAAAATTTTACCTCTGCTTTACGGGAAACGGTAGAACAACTAGACGGGGCTTTCTCTTTGGTGTTAATATTTGATAACCAGCTTTATGCTATACGCGATCGATTTGGCTTTCACCCCTTACAATTAGGACAACGGGATGGTAACTGGTTTGTAGCTTCAGAAAGCTGTGCCTTTGATGCAGTAGGTGCTAAATTGGTACGAGATATTAATCCGGGAGAAATAGTTGTCATTAACGAAAATGGTCCTCGTGATTCAGCTATCTGGTCTGAAGCAAAATTAAAAATAGATATTTTTGAATATATTTATTTTTTGCGCCCGGATAGTGTAGTGCATGGTGTAGAAGCGGGTACTACTAGACGACATATGGGCTATCACCTAGCTTATGAACATCCTTTAGATGTAGATGTTATCTTGCCAATACCTGATTCTGGTAATGAAGCTGCTTGGGGTTACTGGCAAGGTTTAGCAGAACAAGGCCAGAAAGTTATTTTTGATCCTTGGGCTTTATTTAGACCACATACGGTTAGCCGTACTTTTATTGAACCAATAGCAGAGTGGCGGGAGCGGATGATTAATATGAAGCTTAATCCGCGCCACCAGCATCTTAAAGGCAAACGTGTGGTGATTGTAGACGATTCTATCGTCCGCGCCAAAACCTTAAGCGTAGTTACTAATATCCTACGCCAAGCTGGAGTTAAAGAAATTAATATGGTGGTATCTTCGCCTCCTTATCGTTATCCTGATTTTTATGGCATTGATACTTACCGCCTTAAAGGAGAATTGATTGCTAGTAAGTATTCTGGTTCAGATAAAGAAGTAGCAGCGCAAATCGCTGATAAGTATAATATTAAATATCTTGGCTACCTTAGCTTAGATAAAACTATTCAGGCAGTAGTTGATTCTGGTGAACAACTTAAATCAGATAACTTCTACCTTGGCCCGTTTACTGGTGAGTATCCTGCAGGTAAGGGTGACTTTATTTAAAATATCGTTCTTTTTATAACAAACCCGAGACAGATTACATCTCGGGTTTTTATTTTATCTTGACAAAACTCTGCTCTGTTTGTTAAAGTAAGCTGAAATTAAACTAAATCAAAAAAGCACTTAAAAAAACTTTTAGAAAGGATAAATAAATGGAATCACAACGGATTTTAATATTTGTGTTGGTTATGATTGTTTTTTTACAAACCAGTTTGCTGACCATAAACCATCTCTTAACGCCCCTTGAATATATGATATTCATTGTAATTATGATTATCTTGATGTTGTCTGAAAATAAATTAAGAGGTGTAGATTTTTGGTTCGTTGCCGCTTTCTGCTTCTTATATTTAAACAGTCAAAATAATCTGCATCTGCCAATTAATTCTTGGCATTTAATTTTTGGTGTTAGTATTTTATGGTATCTCTACGTACAACTTACCTATCCACAAAAATATATCCTCGCTCCATATCAATACGACAAGGAAAATCCGGAAACTAAACTTTGTGTCACTCAAGCAGTTACTGTTGTCTTACTATTTATTTGTGGTTTAATTTTTAGTTTAGGTAATATTGGCCCTCTAAGCATATTACCAGAATTAACTGACTGGCTTTTCTGGATTACCATCGCCGCTGGGATATTTAATCTAATTCCTTTATTACACGTTATGGAGCATGAATATCCTGCTAACACTAAGGTGTTCATTGATAATAAATTGTATACAGAGGAAGATGCTGGCATCTATATAATACTTTACCCGTGGAAAAAATATTATATAAAAATACTTTAATCTATCTCTTACAAAATACCAAAACTCGGAAAAATTTTTCCGAGTTTTTATTTTTATTACTATTCTACTATTCGTACGAATTAGAGAATACTTTAAAACTATCTAAAGAACATCTTAAAATTTGACAAAAAACTTGAATCGCTTAAAATTTTAAAAAACCAAAAGTGTTTTAATTAAAAATTATTTAAAACTAATAATAAAGGGGTTTATTATGATAGAAGTAGCTGGCACTGCTGAAGGTTTCCAATTTAAAGGAAACCTTACTCATATTTTTATCGCTTCGTCTGCCCGGGATAAATGCAAAACACATCATTGCACTATTATCTTGGTGAATATTATTGAAGGAAAAATAACCAAGAGAGAAAAGATAGAAATTGTGATAAACAACGAAAAGAGAATGGATACGGTTTGCCGGATTGAAAAAAACAAACAAGAAGTGCCTTTTGCCCAGGCAGGTGAAAAAGTGGGTATTTGCCTTGATGAGGTTATGCCTAAAGATTTCGGCTTAATAGAACCGTCGTTATAAAATGTAGCAATTCTAATATAATTTTAAAGGGTGTTCAAAAAAATACTTTTTTATTTATAAAAAACCACCAAAACCGAGGTTTTGGCGGAAGAAGTAGTAAGCCTGCTTATTTACATGTTATTGATCCAATTACGCAACGCCTCTTTAGGGTGTTCTTTTTGCCATTGCCATCCTTTGATAGCGCGACAAATCCGCAAAGTCACAAGTAGAAGGACAATGGGAAGTGCTATTATCAACGACAGGGTTATATTATTCATCAAGCTTCCTTTCTGTTATTTATATTTAGAACAATATTTTAAAATTTAATTTTATATCTGAATTGAATATATTAGCTTACCAGTATTAAATAATTCTGTCAATATCAAAAACCACACCTAAAGGAATGGCTAAAATTTATGGCTGCGGGACTTGGATTCGAACCAAGATACTCAGCTCCAGAGGCTGATGTCCTACCATTAGACGATCCCGCAGCTTTGGACACTAATTCTCTTTTAAATTTACCGCCCTAAGGCGTGTATATTTCAATCCCCACTCTTTTCTTCTAGTCTCCAACAGGGGTATTAAAATTGACTATAAATCAATATCAATGGCCGCCGATATTTTGTACTTTTTACAAAACCACTATTATATCTCTGTAAATGCTTCTCTAAATCATTACAAGTACCAGTATATAATTTATTATCTTTTATATACAAAAGGCATAAACATACCGGGACCACGGTCGCCACTGGCGACTTAGGGACCATTAGACGATCCCACAATGCCAAAAATAAAAAGCTCGCTTTATAATAATAGCTATTTAGTAAAAAATCAAGCCCTATTCCAGCTTACCGCCAAAGGTAGATAAAACGTTGGATAATAAATCATTGGGTTCATTAAAACCGTTGTCTTTAATTATAGCCCGAAACCTTAGTGGCATACCTAAAACTTCAGTTAAAGCCTGCTCAATTATCTCCCTTACTTTAGCATTAGATACCCGTTCTTTATGCAACTGGTAATCAAAAGCTACCACTACACAATTACCATCTATGCTCACTGGTTTAGAAACGCTTAGAATAAAAGATAACGAATGATTATAAAGCTTTAATTTATCCAATAATTCGCCCCATTTTTTATTAACCTGCTCCAAACTAACCACACCGGCAGAGGTTTGGGATATCTTTTCGCTTAACTTAGTCTCTGTTTTTGCTTTTAAAGAAGTTGGCGTGTTTTTAATTAAAGAGGGTGATGAATTAAAATTTTCTTCCGCTGCAGC
>JBBIVB010000023.1:0-17360 GCA_037439965.1 Candidatus Veblenbacteria bacterium
AGCCATCATACAAACCAACGTAATTGCCTTCAGCATTAACCTGCCATACTTGGCATCTTGATATATTCTGACAAGTACCATTAATAGCGCCATAAACACAATCAGCATCGGCAGTACAAGCTTTGTTTAAAATTTTATAAGCAGAGCTTTCCGCATAACAACCTAAAGCATTGCCAAACTGCCAACGGTGCCCTAAGACAATAAAACTGCCTGCTACTTCGGTAACTTCCGGAGCTACTTCCACGTCGCCTAAAACTATCCAAACCACCGAAGCTAAATTTTTGCGTGGCAAAGAAGCGGTCACTGGCTGATAAGCAACATTGCGCTCAATTTTCAAATTACCCAAAACAATAATAGTACCGGCACCACTAGTATTAACATCAGTACCATTTAATACCTGCAAAGTGTTTCCTGAACTAATCACTGCTTGTACCCCAGCAGCGGCCGTAGTGCTATTAAAAATATCCAAATCGCCTATTACATATACTTTATTGTTTAATGGCTGACTAAAAATATTAACTATACTGCTAGAATCTGCCGCTACTGAAACTACTTGGAATTTATATTTATTAATATCAGTAGTGCCAACAGGCGTGGCTAAACCTCTAAAGTCAAAACGCCCTAATTTAAAATTATAGGGGTCGCTAGAATCCACTGGTGTTTCGCTTAATTCTAATTTCATTCCAGCGATACTGCAGATGGCTGGATCGCTAGCATAATTTTGGCATTCTGAAGTAAAACGACTGCTAATTTGGCTGCCTTCGCCAGTATGAATTAAGAATTGAGCATTACGAATATCTTTAGGCGCTGGGAAAAAGGTTTGAATACCTTTTAAGCTAAACACATCGCCGCCTTCAGCGCGCAAATAAGGAAACACTACATCGGGATTATAACCACACTCATCACCACCAAAACAAATCCAACCATCGCCATAACTTAAATCAGCTGAAGCAGAAGGCGTAGTTTGCCAAGTAAAACCAGTAAGGGTTGAGGAATCTAAATTTAATGACAGACCGTAATTGGTAGTAGTATCGCCACAAGCACCTGCACCTAAAGTATCGCAATTTAAAGACGTTAAAGAAATCCAGCCTTGACCCGCGGGTTCTGATAAAATTTTAGCCCAACCACTAGTAACCTGTCCGTCATTAGCACATTCAGCATCACTAAAATTTCCGTCGCCATCAGCATCAACGCAGGCTACAGAAAAATTAATAGTCAAATCATCATTCCCTGGCGGACTATCGCCTGCTGGCAGATTTCCTTGGCAAGATGAACCAAAACAAATCCAAGTGCCGCCTCGATTTAAGCGAGTAGCTAAACTACCACCAAACTTGCAAGAGCCGCCAGCGGTGCAATCAGTATCGCTGGCACATACCCTGCCGTCATTATCACCGCCTTGGCAAAGTTTAGTTACTGGCGGACCATACCAAGCAAAACCTTGGATAGTGCCAGAAGTGTAATCATTTAAAGTTAAATTTAAACCATAATCTACCCCGGGTGTTATTTCACATAATCCCGGATTAATCTGATTTAAATCAACACAATTTTGCGAATTCAAAGAAATCCAACCCAAGCCGCCGGCAAAATCGCCGCCGGAATCCCTTATTCCACTCCAGGCCCAGCCTTTAATATTATTAAGATTCTCTGCTCGAACCAGTCTTGGTTGTTGATAATTTTGGGCAAATAAAAAAATCAGCGTTCCCAAAATCGCTATCAGGCAAAGGGTAGTCAAGCTTGCCCAGTATAAAACTCGTATTTGTTTTATCATAAATCGTTTTATCGGTATTTAAATTATATCACAATTTCCCCCTTTTGGCAATTAAAAAGGATTGTTCCACGGGGCTTGATAAAAGTTGACTTTTGACCTATATTTAATTATTCTGGTAATTGTTCTGGGTGTATAATTGAGGTGAGGAATAGAAGATAGAAGCTAGAAGCTGGAAGCTAGAAGTTGGAATATAGAATTTAGAATTTTAAAAAAAATAGAATAGAAAATAAAAGCCCTAAAGCAAACTTGCTTTTTGGGCAAGCAAAACAAAAAATGTAAAACATACTCCTGAAAGGAGAACTAAAATGAAACTTAACAACTTAATACTCGCGATGGTTGCTTTAGCAACTGTCATAGCAGTTAATACTGCAAATGCACAAAACGATGGCTGGCAGCGTACTTTTTCTAACGCGCCGGCTGATACGCTTCGTATTGTCAAAGGCTACGACGCTTATCAGGGTATTTATTACATGGCTATTCGCTTGCGGGGTACAACTAGATATCTGGACAGTGTTAGGTACGGCCGTAAATTTTCTTCCGCCATACCATTTCAAGGAATATTTAAAGTAAGGAATCGAGGTTATGGTCTTGATTATGGATGCGTCCCTTCGTTTAATATAACACTTTACTATGGTGGTTCCGCTATTTCTTCCTCATTTGTAATTACTGGCGAAGCTCTCCCAGGTCAATGGTATGGTGCAGCATTTTATAGTTGGTCTGGTACTTTAAGCGCGTTTGATTCATTAGCTGTTATGGTACGTCTTTGGGGCGGGTGTTCTGCTTTGTACGGTGGAGTTGATTTGGATTACTTCTGCGTTACTTTATACGGAGTAGATAGCTTGTTCTATACAGCCGGTGACTGGGGTGAAATTTCCGGCACTGTTTGGCACGACACTCTGCTTAATGCTTTTAAAGATCCGCTAGAGCCGGGAATGGCTGGCTGGCCACTTTACTTAAGCGGCACAGAATATGATACAGCTGTTACTGATACCAACGGCTATTATCATTTTGACAAATTGCCGCCAGGCAATTACCAAGTAAGCCTTGGTTTGTTACCGAGCTGGGATCAGGTTTATCCTTTGGATAATTATCAGTTAGATTTAAATCCTTTTGCCACACTGTCTTATTACAACACCAACTTTGGCGTTACTTTAGCTGGCGCTACCAAAATTCCAGTGCGTAAAGGCTGGCATATGTTATCTTTGCTAGTTAAACCTTTAAGCTTAGCTAAAGCGGATTTGTTCCCAAGCCCTATTTCTGATGCTTATTGGTACAATGGCTCTGGTTACCAAACGGCCGAGACTTTGGAAGTCGGCAAGGGTTATTGGTTAAAATTTCCGCGTGACCAATATGTGTTTATGTCTGGCGATAGTATTGCTTGTGATACCGTTGCGGTAACCGAAGGCTGGAATTTGGTAGGCGCTTTAAGCGCGCCAGTGGCAGTTGAAGATATTGGTTCTTCAGTTCCAGAAATGGAACTAAGCCAATTCTTTGGCTATTCGGGAAGTTATTTTTTTACTGATTCGCTCCATCCCGGCCAAGGATATTGGGTAAAAGCCAATCAAACTGGCGAGCTGATTATCCCAATGTCAGGCGGAAGCCCATTATATAGAGTGGCTATTAAACCTACTGATGAGTTGCCGCCTCAAGCGCCTGGGGAATTAGTCACTAGTTCCTCACCACTAGTTCCTAAGAAGTTTGACTTACTGCAGAACTATCCAAATCCATTTAATCCTACGACGACGATTAGGTATGAGATCCCGAAACAAGTTCGGGATGACGTGGCGGATGTTCGGAATAACGGAGCAGTAGGTCATGCTGAACTTGGTTCAGCATCTCAACACGTTACACTTAAAGTGTATAATCTCTTAGGGCAGGAAGTGGAGACTTTAGTGAATAAAGTGATGAAACCAGGAAGTTATGAAGTGCAATTTGACGGAACAAAACTTCCGAGCGGTATATATATTTACCGCTTACAAGCTGGCAATAAAATCGCAAACAAAAAAATGGTACTTATAAAATAGCCAACAACAAGCCGATTCTAAAACACCAGAATCGGCTTTTAATTTTATTATATTCCAGCTTCCAGCTTCTAACTTTCAATCCGCCTTGGACGGACTAGCTTCTAAAAACCATTACAGCCTTTGGCAAATAATTCCTTGAACAGGATAATATATACCGTCATTTGAATCTCCCACTTTCAGCCCCACCATATATTCACCAGAAGGACACACGCCGCTCTCAGGGCCAATATTCATAATTATTCCGTTGGAAGCACTACTATTATGACCTCCAAAACCTCCTACTGATCCCCCCCAAGTATTATGTTCAGCTATTATGTCACCTGCTACTGTTAAAGACCCAGCGGGTTCAGATGAACCAAGAAAATAAATGCGGTTGTAAGAATTAGCAGCATAAAAAGTATTACCATAAATACCCACCCAATAAGGGTCGCAATTTACTCCGCTCGTACAACTAAAATTAATATCTGGCGTAGACAGCGACCAGTGAGCGCCGCCATCTATGGAGGTTAAAACAAAATATTTAAGATGAGCCGGCACAGCACGATTATCAATGCCTGCCAAAATAATATTCCTGCCTTGATTAACCTGCACATCATATAAACTAACACCATCAGAATTATAATTCGTCTCCCCGCCGCCTGGTAATTTAACAATTAATTCTACTTTCCACCAACTGTTAGAATTATTGCTTCCATTACCAATAAGAATATTGGTTGGGGGTTGGCCAGTATAATAATTAACTCTATCGCCTACTAATACCATACAATTTGCACAACTAGTAAGACCATCTACACCCTCAGTTATGGGATTTTCATAATCAAGAGCTATTGCTCGTACATCAATATTATATTGTAAACCAGTTGATGAACCAACACTAAAATAAAAATCCCCCTTATTGTCGAACTTAAAATCATCATTAGCATCTACCCTAGCTTTAAAACTTTTTATAAATTGTAGTTTAGTATGATCAAGAGGTCTGTTAAGAACATACAAATAACCTTGCTTATTACCAACAATATCTTCGAGGTTAGGCCCTCCTACTGAGTCATATTGACATTTTTTAAAATTTGAACAAGTGGGACAGAAGATACTTATATTATTTGAATAATCAGGACTAACATTCAACACAAATCTATTTAATTGCTCTACATCATAAAAACCCCATAGTTTGCTATTCTGACTTGTGTTGAAATAATCGCTGGTACTACATCCAGCTTCAATCCAGCCGCTGCCTGAAGTTGTAGTATAAGATAATCCCCTTATTTTAGTAGCATCAATACCATAAATATAGCCATTATTACTAGCCCAAACTGAAGTAAAACGTTTATCGCTGCTATACGCTATAAGCTTTTGCCAAGATCCGCTATAGGTTGAGCTGGCTAAAAATCCGCCATTACCAACTACTACTTTAAAGTTAGAGACGGTTCCTGGCGATACAAAGAACGGCCGGTTGGCATTTGGCAAGGTGCCTGATAATTTAGATAAATATAAATCTGTTTCATTGCAGGCGGCTATAGTACAAATACAATCTTTGGTCCACGGATTATTAGAATTACCACCAACATCACACGTAGTACTTGCTGTATCATTTGTCCAATAGCCTGTACTACCTGTTCGTTTGGCTTCAATTACTACTGCCCTCTCAACTGTTAAAGTATTGGTGATATTAACATTGCCACCTGTCTCTGGATAATTATCTGGGTCATTAAGATTAACATTATAAATTGTGCCTTTGTTATCGCTTATATAAGCCCACAAGGATGAACCTTGAGCAAAAGACCAGCTTTGTTTACAATTATTCGGATCGGAATCATCAGGTAAACAAATTTCTGAAGCGGTTAATTGATTAACCAACAAATTGCCCCAACTGCCCAAGGTATCGCTATACAAACCAAGCTTAGGCACATTAGCTAATCTGAGTACTGCTAAATCACCAGCGGCAGCATTAACATTTAAAATCAAAACATCGCGGCCGGGAGTACCCAATGCCGGATAAGCGCCGGTAACTGCTGGCGCGCCGACAGTGCTTAAAACCACTGATGCTGGATTAATATTATATAACTGATTTTGAGCACTAATTGTCCAGTAGCCGCTTAAATCCTGCCACGCGCCGCCATCAGCCGCATCGCCACGCGACATACGAAAAGTTTTAAGACAAGGATTGTAATAAATTCTGCCCTCACCTGCTGAAGCTGGGGTTGGTTCGCTACAAGCAGTTTGGGCATTAGCAACTTGGACAAAATTTGAAAAACTAATTGCATCAATTGTCTGCTGCCAATCGCTTTGCAAAATCGTGCCGCCTGTCTGCCATAAAGATAAACCAAAAGACGCTACCAAAACAATCGGCAAAATTGTTAGCAAATTGTAGAAAAATCTATGCCTCATAAATTTAATTATTAGTACCAAGTGGCGTGGTAAATGATACTATGTCACCATAAGCATAACCACTTTCATTTTCATTTTTAGCCACCGCGCAGTAATAATAAGTTCTACTACCAACCACTGAGCGGGTACTGCTAAAATTAACATCAACTGTTCCCGAACCAAGAGCACCGCCTGAAGGTGTAGTAGCGACGAACTGGGAAGTAATATCTTGACAAGATAGTGTTCTACTAGTAGTTATGCGGAAATAGCCAGTAGTTGGATAACCTTGCGGATTACCTTTGCCATTTAAAACTACTGAACTGCTAGTAGGGGTACCATTAGTTAGTGTTTGAACTGTCGGATCGGGTATATACCGGAATGTTTTTAAGTTATTACTCAACGTAGTACCAGAACTGTTTTGAGCTATAGCACAATAATAATAAGTAGTACCAACTTTTAAACCACTTTGCGTTAAAGAAAAGCTAACACTAGTGGCTCCACTACCTAAATTGCCTCCGGCTGGCGAAGCGGGAATTAATTTGGTACCAGAGGTATCATTACAACTTCCGGGACTGGTGGTATCCCAGAGCCTAAACCAAGCAGTAGTAGCTAATCCTTGCGGATTGGCACTGCCACTTAACAAAACATTGTTTACAGTAGTACCAGAAGAATTAATATCAGCCGCATTAGTAGTTACTGAACTGGGTGGACCGGTTACAACGGTAGTAAACTGCTTAACTGTACTAAATACTTTTCCACCGGCATTTTCAGCTATTAAGCAATAACTGTAAGTAGTGGGTGAAGAAAGAGGTGAAGCAGTACCGGAAACAGTAGTTGTAACACTAAACGGTCCTCCACTAGCGGGAGTAGTGGGGGTAACTTTAATACCTTGACTATCATCACAATTAAGACTAGTGCCTTGGATATATCTAAACCAAGCAGTAGTAGCATAACCATTAGGATTAACTGAACCTGATAGAACAGCGCTAGTTGAACCAGGATTAGCTGTTACAGAACCATTATCTATAATTGGCGCAGTAGCTGGCTTGGTTGTAAACGATTTTAAATCGCCCAGAGTTTTGCCGCTGCCGTTTTGAGCTATGGCGCAGAAATAATAATTAGTACTATATTTTAAACCAGATAAGTTTTCATTAATATCAATATAACTAGTGCCGCTGCCTATACTACCAATAGTATATAAAGTACCTCCGGTATCCTTACAAACTCCTGGACTGGTGGTATCCCAGAGCCTAAACCAGGCGCTAGTAGTATCACCGTTAGGATTAACCTGAGCGCGTAACCTAGCAGAACTAGAAGCAACATTATCAGCATTTAGTGCGTTGATTAAAGGAGTTAACACTTGCCAACCACTAAACACCATTACCCCATCGCTAGTTAAAGCAATATTATTTCTGCCTTGACCGGCAGGTGTATCTGCACCTTCTTTGCTCCAAAAACGCAATTGACGCGATGTTTCATCAGCATAAATTGCCCAATGGTCATCAGGGCTGGAAGAAATTTTTAAATCAATTTCCGGATTACCAGCTGGCGCGCCCGAAGTTGTATTACCATCTATATAAAGACGCGCTCCATCGCCAAAAATACCTAGCTTAGTACCAGGGGCGGTAAAAGTAGTACTAGGTGTAGCTGTACCAATAGCAACAATTCCTTCTAGATTAGTGTCAGTACCTTTAAAAATATTATTAGTAGAAGCCTCTTGCGTCCATAAGTCGCTGGTAGAGCTAACAATATCCCACCAAGAAGTTACGCAGTCTGGCAAGAGATCAGCATCGGCACCATCGGGCAAACAATATCTTTTGGCAAATAAATTTCCATCGCCGTCAGTAGGCGCGGTAGCGATAGTTCCACTACCAAAATATCCTGCCCAATTTCCCGCTACCAAAGAATAACTACGCAAACTAACATTGCTGGAACTAAAAAATCCACCATAATCTGCCACTATGCCACCCTCTCCCGAGCTATCTCCAGTAACCCTAACAGAACCTACTTGAAATCTGGTATCATTCAAAGGCAAAAGCCACGCTGGTCCTAATAAATTTCCACCAGGCGGAGCCGCTTGAGGCTCCTGCCAAATTTGTGCATAAGCTAAAGAAGCTGTCCAAAGCAAGGGCAAACTTAAAAGCAAGATAATAAACTTTTGCTTATTCATAACAAAACTAGAAGCTAGAATCTTGAAGCTAGAACTTAGGGTTTATTTAGGATATTTAATAAGGTTTTATTTATAGTTTTATTTATTTACCTTCTTGTCTTATTTTGTAGGCTTGATATACTTATTATATCACAAAAAATCAGTTATGGCAAGATTTTACCTATATATATATTGTTCTGGAGTTAAAACACAGCAAAAAATCTAAAAATATTCCAAATTCTAGCTTCTAAATTATAACTTCTAAATATTATGCCAGAATTTATATCTTTAAGCCGCACTTGGACTTTAGCTATTATTGTCTCCTTGATAGTTGGTACTGTAGCAAGTATTGTGGGCTTTAATTTGGGCGTTTCTAAAATATTAAATTATAATATTGTCAGCACAGTAGATAATGTTAAAATGGTTGATTTGAATAATAATTTAACCAATCCGCCAACTGACACGCCAACAGGCCAAGATATACCTTTAACCAACGAACCGATAACTGTTGGCGAACTAACTAAAATAGAAGGCGAAGTTAGCAATTTAACTGCTACCGGCTTTAAGCTAAGAGTTACTAGTAGCTATTTAAATTCCACTACTGGCAAAATGGCTACTAAGACTACTGATTATCAAGTAGCGGTAACCCCTCAAACTAAAATTACCGAAACAACCATTACTATTACTATTCCAGCTGGCGGATTAGATGTTACTTCTAAAGAAAGCTCCCGAACATTAAAATTAAGCGATTTAAAAAATGGCCAAAAGGTAACTGTCTCTACAACTAACAAACTAACGGATAAAACCCTGACTGCTACCACTATAGATATTTACAAGACTATCAAAAAATAGTTTTGGAAGCTAGAATCTGGAAGCTAGAAGTTGGAAGATATGAAGATATATAGGGGAGAAAAAAGTAAAAATTTTACCAACCTTGACATTTGGCAAAAAGCACATAAAATAATAATGACCATCTACAAAGCAACTCGCGCTTTTCCTGCTGAAAAAACTTTTAGATTAACCTCTCAAATGAGACGTGCTGCTGTATCTATTACTTCAAATATCGCTGAAGGATTTTCTCGCCACTCATTAAAAGAAAAATTATATTTTTATAACACTGCCTGCGGATCATTGATAGAATTACAGAATCAAATAATAATCAGTTATGAACTTGGATACCTAAAAAGACTACGAAGATGTTAATAATGAACTAACTATAATTCACAAAATGCTTAACACTTTAATCACTAAAACAAAAAATTTATCAATTAATCAACCTGGTTCTAACTTCTAACTTCTAATTTCTAATTTCTAATTTCTAAATAATATGTCTACACTCTCTTGGATTATTTTAGCGGCCCTGGTAATACTAATACTTTGGGTCATACTTACCTACAACCGATTTGTTTCTTTGCGCAACCGAGCAGAAGAAGGCTGGAGCGATATTGATGTACAGCTAAAACGCCGTTATGATTTAATTCCTAATTTAGTAGCCACGGTGAAAGGTTATGCCAAACACGAGGAAGGAGTGTTTACCAAAGTGACTGATGCCCGCACTCGCGCTATGAATGCCAAAACTTTGGCCGAACGAGGCGAAGCAGAAAACGCTTTAACCAATACTTTAAAAAGTTTATTTGCGGTAGCAGAAAGTTATCCTGATTTAAAAGCCTCAGCCAACTTTGCCAAACTACAGGATGAATTAGCTGATACAGAAAATAAAATCCAAGCCTCGCGCCGATTTTACAACGGCCTGGTGCGCGATTTAAATACTTTAATTCAGACTTTTCCTTCTAATACCATTGCCAAACTGTTTAAATTTACTACACGAGAATTTTTTGAATTAGGGCAAGAGGAAGCCAAAGAACCGGTGAAGGTGAATTTTTAGAAGCTAGTTCCTAGCCACTGGTTCCTAGTATTTATGAACTCTTATCGGGATTTAACGGTTTGGCAAAAAGCCTGCGATTTAGTATTACTTGTATATGAACTCACAAAAAAGTTTCCCTCATCTGAACAATTCGGTCTAATCAGCCAAATGCGACGGGCGGCTATATCAATACCCTCTAATATCGCCGAGGGTTTTACTCGTCGCTCGCCGACAGATCATTCTAATTTCGCTCGCATAGCCTTTGCCTCAGGCGCATAACTTGAAACCCAGCTTTATTTAGCAGAAAAACTAAAACTATCTAATACTACCAAAATTGATAAAGTAAAAAGGCTTTTGGATGAAGTTATGCGTATGTTAAATAAATTAACAAATGTACTTAAAAGTAATAAATAATTCTAGGAACTAGTCACTAGGGAACTATGTATAATCAAATAGCCTCTAACAAACGTAAAAGCGCGCTGCTGATAATAATTTTTATCGCGGTAGTTTTTGCTTTGGCTTATGTTATTAACTTATGGTACGGTGAGGGTTCTTATGGCTTTTTAGTAATGGCGGCGATTATTTCGCTAATTATGACTTTGTTTTCCTATTATCAAGGCGACCAAGTAGCTTTAAAATTAGCCGGAGCGCAAGGGCCGATCAGTCAGGCTGAAAATCCTTATGTTTACCGCCTAGTAGAAAATTTATGCATTACTGCTGGCATACCTATACCAAAAATTTATCTCATCCCTGGTGCTGCTATGAACGCTTTTGCTTGTGGCCGCGACCCGCAGCATTCCTCCATAGCTTTAACTCAAGGGATTATTGAAAAACTGGAGAATGAAGAGCTGGAAGGCGTGATTGCTCACGAACTTTCACATATTAAAAATTATGATATCAGATTGGCTACTCTGGTAATTGTGTTAGTAGGAATAATTTCCATTATTTCTGATTTCTTTTTACGCTCTAGTTTATATGGCGGCCGCCGTTCATCTAACCGTAATGAAGGGCGAGCTGGTGGAATTTTGATGATTATAGGTTTAGTGTTAATTATTCTAGCACCCTTAATTGCTCAATTGATTAAACTAGCTATTTCTAGAAAACGCGAATTTTTAGCTGATGCTTCGGGAGCGCTGTTAACTCGCTACCCCGAAGGGTTAGCGCGGGCTTTGGAAAAAATTTCTAGCGACCATACCCCTTTAGCTAAAGTGCACGAGGCTACGGCTCATCTTTATATTATGAGTCCTTTGACTGGTAAAAAACTAGCTTCCCTATTTTCCACTCATCCGCCAGTGGAGGAAAGAATAAAAGCGCTTCGTGAAATGGCTGATGCCAGATAATGGCTAATGACAAATAGCTAATAGCTAATTCATTTTAACATCATCGCTATAATTATATTGCGATTCCAAACTTGTTAATATTGTCATTCCTAACCAAGTTTTCGGAATCTAAAACAGACTATAAAAACCAGATCCTGAAATAAATTCAGGATGATAAAAAACTGGAAAAAATCTGTAAAATATTATAAGCTATAAGCTACAAGCTATAGACTATTTTAATAATCAACAATGCCAGATATTCTCTCTAAATTTTCCACTCACTACCAAAAGATCCTCAATCAGGCTTATTTTTTAGCTAAAGAATCGGGGCGTGATAAATTGGCACCTACCGATTTACTTTTAGCCTTAGCAACAGAGCGCGGCAGTTTAGCTACAGAAATTTTAGAACGCCATAATTTAACGCCGAGTCTAATTAGAGAAAAATTTGGTTACCAAACTGCTAATAATAACTCCACCTTTAGCAGAGAACCAACAATTCTAGAATTAAAAGATTTATTTAATAATCAATTATTAGCAGAAAATATTAAAAAGGTAATAGAAAGATCTGTAGTCTCGGCTTGGCGCTTTCAGCATCAATATGTAGGCAGCGAACATTTACTGCTAGCTTTAACTTCAGATCAAGATGAGGAAATTAAAAAAATGTGGTCTAATTTACAAGTTGATTTAAATAAATTAAACCAGACTTTACTTTCGGTTTTAAAAAGCACTTCTAAATTTCCTGACATTACCGAATTTTTTGCTAACGTGGATACAAAAACTGAAAATTTGGAGACTAACGGAACTTCAGCTCTGAATTTTTTTGGAACAGAATTAACTAGTGACGAAGCTTTAAAAAGAATTGACCCGCTAATCGGACGCACTAAAGAAATTGAGCGGGTAATAAATATTTTAGCCAGACGTACTAAAAATAATCCCCTTTTAGTGGGTGAACCAGGAGTAGGCAAAACTGCTATTGTGGAAGGTTTGGCCAAAAGAATTAAAGAACGCACCGTACCAGATTGGCTGCTAGATAAAAAAATATATGGTTTAGATTTAGGATTATTAGTAGCTGGCACTATGTACCGTGGCGAATTTGAAAACCGTTTAAAACAAATCATAGACGAGGTCAAAAATAATCAAAATATAATTTTATTTATTGATGAGGTACATATGATTGTAGGAGCTGGCGCGGCTCCCGGCAGCTTGGATATTGCTAATTTATTAAAACCAGCGCTGGCTAAAGGACAAATTCGCTGTATTGGCGCTACCACACCCGAGGAATATAAAAAATATATTGAAAGTGATGCGGCATTAGAGCGGCGTTTTCAATTAGTAACTGTTAAAGAAATATCGCCAGCTGAAACTATAGCTGTGCTAAAAGGTATTAAACAAAACTACGAACAATTCCATAGTGTTACCATCACCAAGGAAGCGATAGAGGCGGCAGTATATTTATCAGAACGTTATTTGCCTGATAAATTCTTGCCTGATAAAGCTATTGATTTAATAGACGAAGCGGCTTCTAATTTAAAAACCCAAAAGCCACCATCTGCGCAGAGTAAATTAATCAAAGAGTTAGAAGCAAAAATTAAACAGCTAACACAAGCTAAAGAATACGCGGTGGAACAAGAAAATTTTGTATTGGCAAGCCAATACAAAGAAGAGGAAGATAAAGTAAGCCAAGAATTAGAAACATTAAAAAAGAAAGTAATTAGCGAACATGCGACTAACCTGAAACTCGGTCGAGAGGATATAGCTTATGTAGTATCACAAATTACTGGCGTTCCATTAACAGAACTTTTGGCTTCGGAACGTAAAACTTTAAGTAATTTAGAAAAAATTTTAAGCCAATATATTAAAGGACAAGATGAAGCTGTTACCACCATCAGCCGCTTTATCAGGCGCGCTAGGCTTGGCGTTTCCTCATCTAATAAACCTATTGGCTCTTTCCTATTTTTAGGTCCCTCGGGAGTAGGTAAAACTGAATTAGCTAAAGTAGTAGCTAGAGAAGTTTTTGGTGAAGAAAATGCACTTATCAGAATTGATATGTCGGAATTTTCCGAGGCTTTTAACATTTCCAAACTTATTGGCGCACCAGCTGGCTATATCGGCTACAAAGATTCTAATAAATTAACTGACCAAGTTAAAAAACGCCCCTCTTCAGTAGTGCTATTTGATGAAATTGAAAAAGCCCATCCTGATGTCTTCAACTTACTTTTACAAATTATGGATGAAGGATATTTAACTGATGCTTCGGGCAAGCAAATTAATTTTAAAAACTGTTTAATTATTATGACTTCTAACTTGGGGGTTAAAGAATTAAATCAGCAAGCATCAATTGGTTTTGAGGCTGAATCAGAAACCGACCAAAATAAATTCGGTAAAACTTTTGCTGCCACCAAAGCTAAACTTTTAGAGGAAGTTAAAAAATTCTTCCGCCCAGAATTTTTAAATCGCCTGGACGCTGTTTTAGTATTTAATCCTCTCTTGGAAAAAGATTTAGAAAAAATTGTTAAACTACAATTAGATGAATTAACCGCCAGGCTAAAACAACAAAAATTAAAAGTGATAATTACTTTGGCTAAAGGCGCGGCAGCCGCTATCGCCCGCGCTTGCTGGTCGCCTACAGAAGGTGCTAGAGGTATTAAACGCTGGATTCAGGAAAAAGTAGAAAATTATATTTCTGATAAATTACTAACTCTTGGTCAAACAAAAAAAGGTTTTGCTGTAAAAATTTTAGTTAAAGATAAAGAGATAGTGGTATTATAAAAGGGTGCTGAATGAAATAAAAATAAAACTCCTAGCAATGGAGCCAAAAAAAGATATAAAAGCGGAATCCTTCCAAAACCCCCATAAATTATCGAGGCGAGAGAGAATAAATCAAACCCTTAAAACCACTTGGAAAATAATTTTAGATGCGGTGTTTCCCACTGTTTGTCTTACCTGCCACAAAGAAGGACGAGGTTGGTGTTGCGATGCTTGCTGGGCCAAATTAAATTTTAAATGCACGCTTTTCTGCCCTGCTTGCGGCCAAGATGATTCTTTGGGAAGGTTTTGTACTAATTGCCAAACTAGTCAACAACTAGCTGGCTTATGGTGCAGCCAAAATTATGCTGATCCTACAGTACGCGCTTTAATCCACGGATTAAAATATGATGGAATAAAAGAAGTTGCCAAGCAATTGGCAGATATTTTAGCCATCACTTTAAAAATCTTTTCTCTACCACCGGCTTGGCATCCAGTACCAAAACAAAACTGGCTCTTGGTGCCTGTTCCGTTATCTCCCAGGCGTGAATGCGAACGGGGTTTTAATCAAGCTAAAGTCTTAACTCAACTCTTAGCTCAAAACACTGGGTTATCTTATGTTGAACTTTTAGCGCGCACTAAATTCATCAAACCACAAGTTGAACTGCCGCATAGCGAACGCGCTCAAAATGTAAAAAATGTATTTAAAATTAAGCCAGGAGCCAAAGTTTTAAACCAAACTATTATTTTAGTAGATGATGTTTATACCACCGGCGCTACGATGAATGAATGTGCTAAGATATTAAAAGAAGGTGGTGCGCTAGAAGTTTGGGGATTGGTAGTGGCTAAAGGATAATATGAATTTAAATATTTTTACTAATATCAGAAATCTTGTAAAAAACATTGGTGGATAGAACCGTTGGTTATTTTTACAATTTGGAGAGTCTTAGTGGAATTAATTGGTAGGATTGCTTTGAGTTAAATAGACTATCTTCCTCAACCTTGGCCACATGACCCCTTTCCGCCTATGTGAGCTAGATGGGACACTGGTTGGTATTCCGCTATCTTGACTTATGGTTACAATCTACAACCAGGGCAGATGTCTAATATTACTTTCTTCCCTGTATATGCCCTATGGTGGAAAATAGTCTGGTTTATTTTTCCTTTATCACAGCTTGCTGCTGGTATATTGGCCAGTAACTTAGCCACCTTAGCTGGTTGTTTGATTATTTACCGTTGGCTAAAAGAGGCTTTCTCTCAGTAAGTAGCTAAACTTAGTTTAATTGCCTTACTGACATGGCCGGCTTCTTTATCTTTAGCAACTGCTTACAGTGAATCGACTTTTATTCTATTTACTGCCCTAACTTTCTGGTTAGCTTATAAAACTAGGTGGACCAGCGCCTCTATCATGGCTATGATAGCCAGCGCCACCAGACCTTTTGGTATAGTTTTATGGCCTACTTTATTTACTCTGTGGTGGCAGGGGAAAAAATAAAAAATGGTCACAAGTAATGCCTCTAGTATTATTACCGCCTTTGGGACTAATAATATTTTCTCTTTATCTTTGGCCGCTAAAAGGTGATCCTTTAGCCTGGCTTAATGGGCAGAGTTTGGGTGGCAGATCGCTAGCTTGGCCATTGCCGATGCTTAAAGCTTACTGGGAAAATATCATAAATTTTGGTAATTTATGGAGTATACATCTGGAAGAATTAGCTGCTTTATTTTTTGTGATAGTTCTTTTACCGACCATAACTAAATTAAACAAAGGATTTGGGGTCTTTACTCTTTTAAGTATCTTACCGCCGCTTTTCACTAATACCTTAACTAGCTTTCCACGTTTCGTCCTAATAATTATTCCGGCATTTTTAGTTATAGGTTTAATTAAAAATCGCTGGGCATATTGGTCTTATATAATAGTTTGCCTGCCGTGGCTTATTTGGGGGATAATTAATTTTGTTACTTGGCAGTGGGCTGGCTAACAAACAGTTGACAAATTAAAATTTTCAGCTACACTTAATTGAGCTTTTTATATTTGGAGGCGTGCCCGAGTGGTTGAAGGGGACGGTCTTGAAAACCGTTATGCCAGCAATGGTATCGGGGGTTCGAATCCCTCCGCCTCCGCCATTAAAAATTATATAAAAATAAATAAATTTTGCATTTTGATTTTTGAATTTTAAATTTTTCAGAAAGAGTGGCCGAGTGGGTTAATTCCAAACGGGCGAGGAATTAACGGGTAATAAAAAATTACCCTGGAACTCGAGAGACACACAATTTTTTGCCCGAGACTTTGCTGAGCTTAACAATATGGAGAGGTGGCCGAGTGGTTTAAGGCAGCAGTTTGCTAAACTGCGGCGCTGTAAAAGGCGCCTCGCGGGTTCGAATCCCGCCCTCTCCGCCAGTTAGGAAATGAAACCATTGGCTCGCCCGCTACGCGGGCTCGCCAGCCGTTTTTTGCCGAAAATTCAAGCCGTTTTGAATTCAGCATAAAGTTCGAGCCGACATTTTTAAGAAATGCGCGGATTTGCATTTTGTCGCCCTGCGACAAAAGAATTTTGGCTTGGCTACTCAATAAAATGACTTCTCGCATCGGTTCGAGCCAATTATTTCCCTTTTGTTCAAAATCTCTGATTTCCTGCTCAATATCGGCTTTCTCGTTCAAAAGTTTTGATTTCTTGGTCTGATATTCTCCCTGCGATAAACCGCCCTCAATGTAGATATCGAGAAGCCGATCTATTTTCTGTTCAATATCCACTTTCTTTGTTTTCAGATTTTGAATAAAAGCAATGCCTTCGTTTTGAATACTCGCTTTTTCGCGGTCTAACTCGGCAAGCATATTGTCTCTCCAATCGTCCGGAATAGAAACTTTTTGAATGACGTTTTTCATCTGTTCAACAAGTGCTTCCTCGCGCAGATACTTTTCATTACAGGTTTGCTTTTTCTTGGTGCAACGGTAATAGATATGTCCTTTTTGCGTTTCGGCGGTAATGAGGCAACCGCACTTTCCGCATTTCATAAATCCCGAAAAAGCAAACTCATGTTTTCGCTTGCGTTTCTTCTTGCCCCGATTGTTCATCACTTGTTGAACGTCATCAAAAAGTTTCTTGGAAATAATTGGCTCGTGGCTTCC
>JBBIVB010000024.1:0-16604 GCA_037439965.1 Candidatus Veblenbacteria bacterium
GGCAAAACGCTTGGGCGGCACTTCGTGTCGCCCGCGATTCGGTCTCTGAAAAACCGCTAAGTTCTATTCTGGTACCGGTACCGGGATTTGAACCCGAGTTTTCGCCGTGAGAGGGCGACGTCCTAGACCGGGCTAGACGATACCGGCATAATTTAGCTTATAGCTATGATTACAAGCTTTATTAAAATAAGAGAAAATTGGTAGAAAGTCAAGGTTAAAATATAATAAATACTATCTTACTTAATTAATGTCATGATAAACTTGGTTCAAGATCTATTTTAGATGCTGAATGAAATAAACTCAGCACGACAATATCATTTAAATTTATCAAATCCACGGTTTGTTTTGTCTTACTAATAAATCCTTAGCTTTTTCTGGTTCTGCTAGTAATGCTTTAGTAAACCTTTCCATTCTTATTCCTTGTGAACCTTTAATCAATAAAATATCGCCACTAGCTACTTTTTCCTTAACAAACGAAGCTGCTTCTTGAGTTTGAGCAAAATGAAAATAATGATCGGTATTAAAGTTCTTTTGCCAAGCTCCTCTGCCAAAATCGCGCGACCTCTCGCCTACTGTTACTAAATAATCAATACCTAAACAAGCTATTTCCATACCACAACGGCGGTGCAATTGCTCGCTTTCTGCTCCCAACTCTAGCATATCACCCAAAACCGCCCAGCGATGAGCACCCTCTTTAATAGGAAACTGAACTAAGGTTTTAACTGCTTCACGCAAAGCCAAAGGCGATGAGTTATATGAATCATCTATTAAATAAGTGCCTTTAACACCTGGTAATAATTTCATTCTACCAGGAGGAAAAATAAATTGGCGCAAAGCTGCTGAAGCATCAACCGGCGTTAAACCTAAAGCGACTGCAACAGCGCAAGCAGCTAAGGCAACATTAATTTGATGGCTACCTAAAACTCCCGGTAATAATAAAGGAGTAGAACTGCCGCCATAATGTAATTTAAAACTCAATCCCCTCACCTCTCCTGTTTCGTCTTTGCTCATCTGAATACCATCTGCCCAAACCTGGGCATCCTGCGAAAAACCATAAGTAATAACCCGCGCCTTGGTATTATCAAATAAAGTCCGCACGCGTTCATCCTCATAATTTAAAACAGCAACTCCATCTTGAGGCAAATTTTTAATCAACTTGCTTTTTTCTGCTAAGACCGCTTCTAAATTACCAAAATATTCCAAATGAACCTCAGAAACGGCGGTCAACACTCCAACCTTTGGCTTAACAAAAGATAATAAATAATCCATATCACCTTTATGGTCCACGCCCATTTCTAAAACTAGATAGGTAGGATAATCAAGATTTTTAATTATTAGTTGACTTAAAGCGCGACTAAAAATTTTAAACCAACGCCAAATATTGCGATAGCCAGAATCACTAACACCTAAAATAGCCAGCGGTAAACCTATTTCATTATTAAAATTTTTAGAAGCCTGCTTTACCTTAAAACGCTGCTGCAATACAGCTGTAATAGCCTCTTTAATAGAAGTCTTACCAACTGAACCAGTAATAGCAATCACTTGCGGCCGGTATTTTGCTAAAGTCGCCTTGGCTAATAATTTTAGAATGTATTGCAATATTTTTTTCATAACTTATGTTCTACGAGTTGAAAGATCTATTCAACTTCGCGGTCGGGTGGTACCTGATAATAGTCTAACAAGAATTTTGCTACTTCACTAAAAACCGGCGCAGCAGTACTCTCGGCAAATTTAACGTCTTTGGGATAATCTATTTTAATTAACATTACAAAACGTGGATTATCCACTGGTGCAAAACCAACAAAACTACCAATAGTCTTATCCGGGTCATAACCAAGCTTACCAGCCAAAGGAACCTGCGCTGTACCTGTTTTACCAGCAATATAATAGCCTGGTACTGCTGCCCGCTTGCCATGCCCTGTTTCTACCACCGTTACCATCATTCCAGCTAGCGTACGTGCTACTGATGGCTCTAATACCTGCCGCACAATAACTGGTTTAGTTTTTGTTGACTCGCCTTTGGTATTTATAATCTCCGACACAATATAAGGTTTCATTAAAATACCACGATTAGCAATAGCAGCATAGGCAGTAACTAATTGTAATGGGGTTACAGAAATGCCTTGCCCAAATGAGGCAGTAGCTAAATAAATTTCCTTACCTTCTTGTAAAGATTTAATATTACCAGGAGCTTCAGCAGGCAACTCAATGCCACTCTTTTTACCAAAACCAAATTTAGCCACCATCTCACTAAAATTATTACCACCAGCCTGGCGCATAACAAAAATAGCTCCGGTGTTTAAAGACTTTTCTAAAACTTGCGTCATAGTCTGACGACCATAAGCCTTAGCATCAGAATTTTTTATAGTATCTGGACCAATGGTTACACTGCCTAAATCCTCATAAACAGTTTCTGGCGTCACTTTACCAGCAGCTAAAGCCGCTGCCATAGTAATAGGTTTAAAAACAGAGCCTGGTTCGTAAGTATCAGAAATTGCTGGATTGTTAAATAATTTTGCATCTTCCACTTTCTGATAATAATTAGGATCAAAATTAGGAGTATTACACATAGCTAACAAGGCGCCGGTGCTAGGATCAATTACTAGTAAACTGCCACTATCCGCCTTATGTTTTTTAACTGCCTCAGCTAAAACAATACAAGCCTTGACTTGAATATTATAATCTATGGTTAAAACCAAACTATCACCATCTTGAGCTGGTATAATTTCTCTTTTACCTAAAGCAATTAAACTGCCAGCTACATCTTTCTCAGCTCGCAAGCTGCCTTCTTTGCCAGTTAAATTATCATTCCAATAACCCTCTATACCATATTGCCCTTCACGTTTATCATTTACAAAACCAACAAAGCCTAAAATTTGACCAAGATAATTAGCTATAGTCGGATAATAACGTTTTTGTTCGGAAGTTAATTCTATACCTGTTAATTGCAAAGCTTTGATTTGATTAGCTAAAGGTTCATTAAGATAATGTTTTAACGGCTCATAAGGGTCGTCTGGTTTATTAAAAATATTAACCAATTCTGCTTCTTCTCTTTCTATTAATGGCGCTAGAATTTTAGCTGTACTAACAGGATCTTTAATATCTTTAGGCACGGCATAAAGTAAATAAGTATCCTTGTTAATAGCTACTGCTACAGTACCTTTAGGTGAAAGGTGATCTTGTAAATAAATAGCCCCTCTCTTTGGCACTAAATCAGCTAAGATATCGTGCTGACCAGAAGCTAGTGAGATATACCAATCATGATTTACTACTTGCAGATGAAACAATCTCACTTCTAATAAAATAATACCAAATAAAAAAACTAGCTTAACTAAATCTAATCTAGTTCTCCTAATCCCACTTGGTTGGCGAATCATAGGTTATAATTTATCGGTTATAATTTATCGCACTGCTACGCCACCAACTATTACTGTACCTAAATATTCTATTTTATCTACCGCCACCAATCCCATATCTTCAAGTTTATTAAGACGACTAACATCCTGTAATTCTGCTGCTTGTAGTTCTAATTTTTCATAAGCTTCGCGTAAATCTGCTGATTGCTGCTCCAAACTTTTTATTTCATAACCTTTAGTAGCTACCGCATTAGTGAGAATAATATAAACCACTGTCAAAAGAGATAATAAACTTAACAATGAAACAGCCAAACATTTTTTGGCTCGTGAAGGCGTTCGCGAGACTTCCATATTACTTTTTCTTTTGTGACAAATATATAATTTCATATTCTTTATATTTATTTTAAATTTTTTCTGCTATTCTAAGCCGCGCGCTACGGGCCCGGTAATTAGTTGCTATTTCCAATCTGCTAGCGGTTACAGCTTTGGTAGTAATTATTTTTAAAGTAGCTTGATGATGACATTGACAAACAGGTATAGCTGGCGGACAAAGACAATCTTTACTTTCTTGTTTTAAAAACGATTTAACTATTCTATCCTCACCAGAATGAAAACTTATTACTGCTAATCGACCACCTCTTGTTAATACTTGTAAGATTTGTGGAAGAACTGCTGCTAGCTCTGCCAATTCATCGTTAACTATTATTCTCAAGGCTTGCCAAACTTGCCTTGCTGCGTCTATTTTACGCGTTCTACTTCCCAAAACTAATCTAACTATTGCTAATAAGTCTTGTGTAGAAAGAATCTCTCCTTTTATTCGCTCCCTGACAATAGCTCGCGCCAAAGCTTTGCTTTTTCTTATCTCACCATAGTTTTTAAATATCTCTACTAATTCTTGTTCTGAAGATTTATTTAAAATGTCTGCTGCGGTTATACCTTGAGTTTGGTCTAAACGCAAATCTAAGGGACTATGATTTTTAAAAGACAAACCTCGCTCTATATCTTGCAGTTGATTCTGCGACCAGCCTAAATCCAATAATATTGCCTTAGCATCTAAAAAATTATTCTCTTTGGCTATCTCATAAAGCCGACTAAATTTAGAATGAACCAAAGTTATACTATCAGAAAATTTTTTTAAAATATTACGAACTAACTCTATAGCTTTGGCATCACGGTCAATACCTAATAATTTACCCCGCGGTACTATCGCCTCTAAAATTTTATTAGCGTGTCCACCGCCACCAACTGTAGCATCAATTACTTTATCGCCTGGTTGTAAATTTAAAAATTTTATTACTTCGGCAACCAAAACCGGCTGATGAAGACTAGCCATTGTTGTAAACTTAAACTCCTAAATCGCCTAGGGTTTCGGCAATAGCTGTACTTCCCTTCTCTGTTCCTTTCTTATATTTATTCCAAAGATCCTGATCCCAAATTTCCAAACGACTATATAATCCAGCTATTACCACTTTGCGTTTTAAACTAGCATAAGAACGTAAATATTCAGGAACCAACATTCGGCCCTGCTTATCAATTTCTACATCCATCGCACCAGCCAGCATTAATCTAGCAAAAGCTCTGGTAGAGGCTTTACTAATTGGCAGCTTAGCTAACTTATCAGCCAAAACCTGCCAAGCTTTTTGCGGATATAAAAACAAGCAGTTGTCCAATCCTTTGGTAACCACCGCTCCTTTGCCTAATTGTTGCTTTAATTTAGCTGGAATCTGTAACCGGCCTTTATTATCAATACTATGTTGATATTCACCAATAAACATAAAAGTTGTGTTTTTAACAAATTTTGTGTTGTAGTTTTAAGAGTTATCCACTTCACAAACAATTTATCCCCACTTTTATCCACTTAACTCCACTTTTATTCCATTTTACACCACTAAGATAATGATGTCAATTTTAAGTCAAGAATCTAGGTTATGATTAAATCTAAACGCCATGTCAAGGACTCTTGTGTATAAATAAAAGTGGCTATCTTTATAGCCACCTAGTCAAACGGGATGATTTATTAAACTGCAAGATATTTATTCTCCTTCGCTCTGATATACTTATCAAAGCTACGGGGGAAGAATATTGCTTAAGATAATATTTTATTTACAGCAGTTGCTCCATATTTTGGCCTAATTTGCTTTTGCCATTTTAATTTAGACAATAGTTTAACTAAGCCAAGAAGAGATATAGGGCGATTAAACTGGGTGATTTTAAACTTGCCAACATAAGCTAAAATGTTAGCTACAGTAACAACTAACCGTATTTGTGAAAAACTACCACCAGCGTCAATTATAATAATTCCTTGCAAATCTGTTAGTCGTTTCTGATAGCGCGACAAAAATCGATCTAAATTTAATAAAAAATTTTCTGTTTTATAGCTGCCAGAAAAAACCTTATAGGCCACTACCTTATTACTATCCACTAAACCAAATTCGTTGCTGGCAAGTGTAATGCTCAAAACCAAAAAACACCTACTTGAATGAAGACTAGCCTGTTTATTTTTCATTCTCTTCCTCCTTCTCATCAACTACTACCACTTTGGGACCACTTAGAATAGTGAGTAAAAATTTATCTGCTAATTTACGGCGTTCATTATAATCACGACTGGAAAGCAAAGTATAATTTATTTCTCTGCCAATCTCACGCTGAAATCTTTCAATGGCACTAACCAGCATAGCTTTATTTACTTGTCCCACAATTAAAATATCTGTTGGTGATTGCTTTAAGCCGCTAAATGACCCGGTTAGTGCCAAATATCTAATCTTACCAGATTCCTTCATACTTTTAATAAAATGTTGCTCTAATAAAATCTGAGATTTAAGCAAAACATCGGTTAATTCTCTGATTAAAGCAAATTGATTATTCAACTTATAATATTTTTTATCCTCGTGTTGTTCAGCTGTAACCAACCCTAAACTACTTAAATTAGCTAATTCGCGACGAACTGAATTAAGCTGCTCTCCTATCTTTCTAGTTATCTCCCGTACATAAAAAGATACTTGGGGATTAAACAAAAATAATCTTAATAATTTTACCCTAGTACGTGAGCCAAATAATTGTTCAAGCATAAAATAAACCCTAGTGGATATAGTAAGTAATAATAATTATAGTATACTAAAATAAAGCAACAAATTCTAGAACATTCTAATTTTTTAGTATAGAGTAGCCAAAGAAAGATAAAATGGTAAAATAGATATAGTATCATTTTAGATATTTATCTACAGTAATTTTTTATGAATAAATTATTAATGTCTCCTAAACTTGCCAGATTAGCTATAAAAAATGAACAAACGCCTAGCCTGGCTAATGTCTGGCAGAAAAACGGCGTTTATTTATTATTGGTGGGTGAGATAAATTTACCTTATGCCACTACCCAAGCTGCATCTTTAACTATCATCTCTAAATTAGATGAATTGTGGCAAAACCAAGCTACCACAGTCGATACTACCGAAGAAATATTAGAAACTGTGCTATTGGAATTAAACAAAACTTTATGGCAGATATTTTCTCCTTACCCTTATAATCCAGCAGCACCCCGCTATCATTTATCTTTAGCAGTAGCCCGCGATTCAGAAATTAGCGTATCTATTTTAGGCAACGCCAGCGCTTTTGTAGTATCAATGGAAAAATTTACTAATATTATCAAAGTAGCTTTAAGCACTGACAAAGAAACTGTTTTAAACCGTAAGCCAATTTTTCAACAGTTAGTCAGCGGCAGCCTAAAAAACCAGGAAGCTTTAATTTTGATAAATCCTAGTGTTTTGGATTATTTCTCGGTAGCCCAACTAAGAAATATGATTGGACAATATTCACCTGGTCAATGTGTTAACGAACTTAAAAAAGCTCTGGCTGATTTAGATAATCAACCACCTGTTAGCTTAATAATTTATAAGATGGAACCTGTGCTAACTCCTGCTAAAACTAAGGTTTCCTTGACTCATAAAATATCAGCCTCATCAGATCTTGATTTGGGTTGGGTAGCTAAATTATGCCAGATGATATTTAAAAGAAAAGAACCAGAATTAGCTAGATTGAGTAATACTACCAGTAAAATCTCCCGCGGTGCCAAAGTCAGAAAAAATTATTTGATTAGAGTTTTTAAATGGTTAGTTAATTTTATTAAAAACTTTCCTTGGCGAAGAAATGATATTAAAGATAGATTAATTTCCTTCTTGGGTAAAACTTCAGTTAAATATAATCGCCTACCTGTCAGCCAAAAAACAATGGCCTTAATAGCTATTTTATTAATTTTTATTCTTTCTTTTAGTATTTTATCAAGCGGTAAACAATCCTTCACTGATTCTCAACAAAAAAAATATCAAACTAAAATAACTGATATCCGAGAATTACTTTCTCAAACTGAAGCGGCTTTTATTTATCATGATGATAATAAAGCTAATTATCTGTTAAGAGCAATATATACCGAACTTGAGCAATTACCTAAACGCACAATTCAAGAAAAAGAATCTTATACCAAGTTACTCACTAGCTACCATCAATTGGAACAGAAAATAACTCGCCAAATAACAATCACAGAACTTACACTTACCGCTGACTTAACCAAAATATCTAATCAATCATGGCGTGGCATACTAATTGGTAAAAATATTTTAGCTTATAATCAAGAAGGTATATTGGCAGAAATAAAAAATAATCAAACCAATAAACTTTTAACCATTCCAGGATCTGCTGGCGCTCCTAAATTAATATTACCTTTGGCTAATAACCGTTTATTTGTAAATACTGATACCAATAATGCTTGGCTAGTTAATCTAAATAATAAATCAACTTTACAACTTACTAAACAATTACCTGCTGCTCTTGATATGGCTTCCTATACTGAATCGCGTGTTTACCTTTTAACCAAAACTTCTCCTACTATTCAGCGCTTAACCGTGAGTGATAAAGATCTTACCTCCCCTGCTAACTGGCTGGCCAGTGGCCAAAGTTTAGCCAACAACACCATTTCTTTAGCAATTGATGGTTCGATTTATACCCTTTCTTCGTCTGGTGAGATAGTTAAATATATCAAAGGACGACAACAAAACTGGGTATTAAATAATGTACCTAATTTAGCTGGTGGTACTAAAATTAGAACTTTTTCGGAAACTGATTATCTATATATATTAAATCCTAAAGATAAACAAATTATTTTAATCACTAAAGATGGCAAATTGGGAGGTAAATTTATCTTACCAACTCTAAATGAAATTAATGACTTAATGAGTAATGAAAAAGATAAATTACTGTATATTTTAGGTGATAATAAAATTTGGCAAATAGACCTTGCTAGTTATCTCAACGGTTAAAATTTAAACTACCCCGCCCTTTTATAAAAGGGCGGGGTTAATTTGGTATTACCTGTATAAAGTCTATTTTAACGTAACCTTAGCGCCAGCGGCCTCTAACTTTTTCTTCATATTCTCCGCCTCTTCTTTAGCTACGCTTTCTTTTACCATCTTAGGAGCACCGTCAACTAAATCTTTTGCTTCTTTTAAGCCAAGCTGGGTGACCTCGCGTAAAGCTTTAATTACATTAATCTTATTAGTACCAGCATCAGTCAACTCTACGTTGAAACTGGTTTTTTCTTCAGCCACTTCTGCCGTGGCACCGCCGGCTGCTTGAGCCGCTACCGCTACTGGGACGGCGGCCGATACACCAAACTTGTCCTCTAAAACTTTGACTAATTCAGCTAGGTCTAAAACTGATAATTTTTCTATCTCAGAAACGAGATTTTTAAATTTATCAGGTACCTTTACTTCTTTTTTATCGTCTGACATAGATTTTAAAATTAAAGATTAAAAATTAAAATTATTAAATTTATAGAATTTATTTTATAAAATTTATTATTTGGTAGTTGATTTTTGAGCTAGAGTTGATAAAATCTGCAGTAAACCACGTAAATTGCCCGATAACACTCTAAGCAAACCAACCGCTGGTGCAGTTATAGTTCCTACTAATTTACCAAGCAGCTCTTGCTTGCTGGGTAATTTGGCCAGAAACTTAACCTGTTCTTGACCAACAAATGATTGATTCATTAAGCCACCTAAGATTTGAAGTTTCTCGTGTTTTTTTGCAAATTCTACTAATAATTTAGCCGGCGCCACTTCGTCATTTGGTGAGGTGGCTAAACTAATACTGCCAACAAAATTATCAACTGACAAACCATTAATCTGAACTTTATCTAAAGATTTGGCTAACAAAGTCTTTTTTAAAACTTCATATGCAATTCCTTGCTCTCTTAAAATTTTTCTTAATTCAGATATCTCCTTTACTGTTAAACCAGTAAAATCAGCAAAGACCGCGCCTTTACTATCTTTTAAAGCTGTAATTAGTTCTGCTACTAGAGATTCTTTTTTTTGTCTAGTTTTAGGCATATAAAATGATTAAAAATAATCTGTGGACAACCACAGACTCTACTATTAGCCATTTGCCTTAAAGCTATTAGCTAATGTGCCTCGGCAGGCCCCTTTTGTAAAGACTTAATCCGCCCCAAGGCGGAACCTACTGTCTGTGGCTATTTAATTGTGAGATCAGTATACCAGACGCTCAAACCTTGTCAAGTGTTTTTCAGACTCCTCCGGTTTTAGCCGTTTTATCATGTCTAAAATTGCTTGAGCTTTATCTCTTTTAGCTAACAAGATCTCTTGCTGTTTTTCATCTTTGTTGATTTGAGCAAGCTCATCATAATACCTCTTTCTTTCACAAATCCACCGAGCTAGGGGGACAATTTCTCTTTCTTGTTTTTTAACCAACCCCTCCCCTGTTCGCATTACCTTGGGCCATTCTGCTATCAGTGGATAAAAAAAAGTTTTCAGCTTGCAGCGCTGCCTTATACGTTCGCTCTTCAGCTGCCCAAAATTCCCTGCCCGTTGGTTTTTGTTGGTCATAAATATCGCCCATCTCCTGTTCGATAAATGCGGTACCCTCTTTATTAAGTAGTGCCTTAAGTTGCTCCTCCTCGGGCGCCGATTCCATACCTTTAGCCATTTCTGGATTCATAGCATTAAAAATTGAAATAATTAATCAATCATGAAAAGTATAATCAATTATATCATAATGATAGAAATGTATCAAAACTTTTTAGCAAATTTAATAAATCCGGCTTGACATCTATTGTCAAAGCATTAAAGTAGGAGCAAAGAAACAAACAAAGGTCTTTAAAACTAGAGATAAGAAAGGATGGAAAAATGAATATCTATAATATTAGACAAATTAGATGGGGATTAGCTTTAAGCGGCTTGTTGATTATTTTAATAATTACCCTAGCGGCTTTATTATTGCCCTGGGCAATAAAACAAGATAAATCACCTTGGAAATCTATATTCTTTACTGTCGGATTAATACCAATATACCTATCGTCGCTATTTTCCTCACTATTAATAGCTATCTATCTCTTTGAAACCTCTGATAATGGTAAAAGAGCTAGAAAAATGTTTGGCTGTTATATCTTTGGAATAACCGGCGGTTTATTGATTCTCTTTTTTTACTACAGTTCTTTAATTAACGATGGTGTATGTAATATAATATATGATTTCCTGCTGGGAATATTCTTAACTGTTAGTATTGGCTTTATTATAGGGCAGTTACTTTCTTACTTAGCTAAACCAGATGCAAACTTATAAAATAATCTAAATCTCTCAATCTTATCAAGCTTGAGAGATTTTTTATAAAATTAAAACCCCTTAGTCTGCGCCAAGGGGTTGATGCTAAAAAATCTCATTATTGTGGAATATTTACCTGATAATTTCCCGGTGGTAATAGAGAATTTCCCCGGTACTGTTGATTATACTTATAAAAATCGTTCCATGAGATCTTTGCTTCTCTTGTCAAATCTCGTAAACTACTACTCTTTAATAGCCTGACTGTTTTGGTATTAATATTTGGATAAGGAGCAAATTGTTTAACCCGGGTAATCCCAGGGATATATTTTTCTGGATCAGATAATATTATTTTTAAAGCCAAAATCATAGGCAAGTGCTTTTCTGTTTCACGTGACAAACGCAAATATTGATAATCGCTGACGCCTTGCGAAACTATTTGCTGTTTTAATGCTCCAGGCCCCATATTATAGGCAGCAATAGCTAATAGCCAATTTTGATATTCCTTATAACAATACTTTAAATACTTTATACCTTGCGGTATAGCCTTTATAGGATCTAGCCTTTCGTCAACAAATTGATTAACTCGTAACTTACCAATGACATCGCGAAAATTCATTAACTGCATTAACCCACGTGCGCCTTTATATGATCCTGCCTTAGAATCAAGCCAACTTTCGATAGCTACCATTATCTTTATATCATCAGGCACTGCTTGTTTAACCAACTCTTTTTCAATTAAAGGGAAAAAAGTACCCATTCTTTGCCATAAAATAATCAGCGAACCTCGCTTTTGCAACAAATTAAATAATTCAGCATTTACCCGCATTCCTAAGATGGTATTTTCCAACCTAAATATCGAATCGCAAAAAGAAATGGTATGGGGCAAATCATAAAACGCTAATGACATTTGTAAGGCAAGTTTATTATCTTGAGATATTACTTGTTCCCTTAAACTAACCAGCGAATCTTGGAATTGCCGTGACAACAAGTTATATTCTCTCCTTGATTGATCATTCTGAACTAGTATAAAAGTAAACAATAATATTATCAATAACAGAAAAGTCCAATTTTTCATAACTTTCACCTTTCGTTTGTGTTATTTTATTTTTTAAATGTACGAATTATAGTATCTTACTTCCAAAGTATAAAAAAGCAAATACTAACTAAATAAAAACTGCGCACTTATAAATCTGGTTGATAATTTAAACCTCAGTAACCCAGCACAGGAATGTCATAATAATTTTTTCCTGTTCGATAACTATCTATAGCTATCTTACACGTCTCAAACATTGGTTCGGGAAGTTTATCAATCTCATACCAATTACATGATTCTGATTTTTCTGATTCTAATACCTTTGGTTCACAATCTTCCCATTCACACAACAATCCAATATGAACATAGTGTTTTGGGCAATTTGGTAACATTTGCCAAAAATTTGAATTGAATATTTTTAATCTTAATTCCGCACTCTTCCTCAAGCTCCCTTCTCGCACAAGCTTCAAATGATTCCATATATTCAAGGTGGCAACCGAGAAAAGCGTATTCTCTCTCACCATGCGATCCTTTTCTTTTTCCAAATAGCACCTTATCATCTTTAATAATCATTACTCCTATGCCAACTTTTGGGTTATTTTGTTGTTCCATATTTAAATTTCTTAAATACTACTTAAGATATTTTGCTTTAGCGGCTTTGTGTTCCTCAAAAGTCTTAGAATATATCACCTCACCATCCGGGGTGGTTAAAAAATACCAATAATCATTACTTTGCGGATAAATTACTGCTTCTAAAGCAGAGGCTCCTGGATTACAAATTGGCCCTGGGGGAAGCCCGCGGTATTTATAAGTATTATATGGTGAATCTACTGCTAAATCTAGCAACGAGGGCTGAAGTGCTTTTTTACCAGTAATATAATTAATGGTGGCATCTGACTCCAATCCCCTACCAACTTTCAAACGCCGCCAAAAAATATCAGCGACCAGCCTTCTGTCTTTATCGTTTGCCACTTCTTTTTCTACTATACTAGCCAAGGTTACTGCCTGAAACATATTATAACCCCTCTTAGTTATTTCTTGCTGCCATTCTGGTTTAAATTTATCCACAAAATTATTTAGCATTTTAGCCACTAAATCATCTGGTTGAGAATCACGATAAACACGATAAGTATCGGGAAACAAATAGCCTTCCAAAGAGGCGTTGGCTGGTTTGGAAGTTAATTTTATACCTAAATTATTAAGTAGCGGCTCAAAATTTTGCGGCTTGCTAACTAAAGCGATAAAATCAGTGGTAAAATATAAATTATTTTTCTCTAAATAAGAAGCTATATCTTTAATAGTCCAGCCTTCAATAATTACCACCTTTACTTCATTTGGTAATGCTAAACTACCAGTAAGTAAACGGGTGAGGTTAATAATATTAACATTAGCGGGTAATTTATAATCGCCGGCTACAAATTTTTTCTCCGTTCCTGTAAGCCAGACCCAGCTTTCAAACACTAGGCGACTTTTGATTAAATTTGATTCTTTTAATTTTAAACCAATAGTTTTAACATCTTGTCCTGGGGTAATAGAAAAAGATACTAAAGTATCTTTTAAATTAGCCGGTTTTACTAATTGCCAAAAAGCAAAACTCAAAATAATTAATGCAACTAGCAAAAGATACAACCCTATTTTTAACCATTGTTTAAATTTAGCTTCTCTTCTTCTGCTAAACATAATCATAAATACTTTTTAAGATTATTCTCTTCTAGTTTTTTTACCACTTCCCTGACTTCCTGGGATAATTTTTTAGGACAAATTAAAATAGCGTCTTCGGTTTCAATAATCACAAAATTATCTACGCCGATGGTAGCAATCAATTTATCAGCCAAAGAATAAACCAAATTTCCGTGCGACTTAATACCCAAATATTTACCTTTGACTATATTTTCTTTGCTGTGCTTGGCTATAATATCGTAAACGCTACGCCAATGGCCAACATCAGTCCAACCAAAATCGCTAGGCATAACCAACAACCCCTTAGCTTTTTCTAATAAACCATAATCTATAGAATCTTTGGGAATAGCTTTAAACCGGCTTATTATTTCTTTAGACTTAATGTTGAATTTCAGCAGCCAAGAAATTTTAGCTAAAGCCCGACCAGCTGGAGGATTATATTTCTGATAAAATTTAAGTAGGGTTTCAGGATAGAAAATAAAATGAGCCGGGTTCCAGAGATACTCCCATTGTTTAATATATCTTTGAGCCTGGGCGAAAGTTGGCTTTTCGACAAATTTTTCTACCGTAAATATCTCATCAGCCCCTTTGGGTGATTTTATTTTTCCCTTTTGACTTGCCATCTTAATATAACCGTAACCAGTTTCGGGATAAGATGGCCTAACGCCTAAAAGGGTAATAGTATAAGGAAACTGTTTTACTGACTTTTCCGATTGCCTTAACATTCTGGCATATTCGGCAATATCTTTGATATGATGGTCGCTCATTATTGTAGCCACCGCTTCGCCTGGAAAATATTTATTAATTACTTGGGAACCAAAACCTATAGCTGCTAAAGTGCCACGAGGCTCTGGTTCAATAATTAAGTGCTGCTTTTTTAATTTGGGTAATTCTTTAACTATTAATTTAGCTTGTTTAGCGTTAGTTATAACAAAAATATCATTGGCTTTAAAAAATTTAATCAAACGGTTAAACGCTCGGAAAAGCAAAGAAGATGAATCAAAAAATGGCTGCACTTGTTTGGGTTTATTTTTCCGTGATACCGGCCACAATCTAGTACCCGAGCCGCCTGCTAAAATCAAAAATTTCATAAATTTATTTTATCCTAATAATTACTAGGAAACAAATCTATCTTCTAACAACGGCACAAAGACAAAACCAGGATATGCTACCTTTTTAATCCATTTACCTTTCTTTTCCACCACCATCATATCTTGAAGATAATCCCCGACTGGAATAACCATACGACCTCCATCTTTTAATTGTTCAATTAAAGCTTGGGGAATAGTTTTGGCTCCAGCTGAAACAATAATTCTTTCATAAGGAGCCAGTTTTATAAAACCTTTACTACCGTCACCAGCTATAAATTCTAAATTATTAAAATTAAAACGTTTAGTATTATCTCTTGCCAGCTCAACAAGCTCGGGAATAATATCAATACCAGTAACTCGACCCTTATTACCAACTATAAAAGCTAACAAAGCCGAAACCCAACCACAACCTGAGCCTACTTCTAAAATATTTTGACCGAGTTGGGGTTGTAATTTTTCTAACATAAAAACCACTGTGGAGGGTTGAGAAATAGTCTGCCACTCACCTATAGGCAAGGGGTAATTTTCATAGGCCTCATTTTGTAGTTTTGGTGATACAAAAAATCTACGGTCTATTTTAAGTAACGCGGTTTTAAGTGATTGACTGTTTAACTCCCCCTCATACACTAAAAAATTAACCAGCTCTTGATTACTATTAATCATGAATTTAACTTTTTAGATGCTGGCGTAAACGCGCCAAAAAATTATTATATATTTTCTCTACTATAAAACTAACTAATATGCCCAGAATGGCTCCGGCCGCAACATCATAAAGGTAATGAACTCCTGCCGCCACTCTAGCTATAGCTACTAATAAAGCCACCAGCAACATTGGCCACCAACGTTTATCTAACCGCCAAAAACCTAAAGCTAAAACAAAAGCTATAGCGGCATGATCAGAAGGAAATGATTTAGCTGTCATTGGTTCATTAATTAACAAATTAGTCAAACCAATAGTATAAGGTCTAGGTTCAAACAATAAATAACCAATAATAAAACTTATAACATAGAGTATGCCTATAACCAAAACCGTGAGAAAAAAATCATGTAGTTTGCCTTTAATTGAACAATAGTGCAAAGCTAATACATAACCCAAGACCATCAGCCAAATTACATAGACTGCAAAAAAAATAGTTGCCTGCTCTAAAAACCAGCTTTGCCCAGCTAGATTATTTAATTGTTGAGTTAAAATAGTAAACATATTCTACTCTTGGCAATATGGACAATAATGTGTACCGCGACCTGAAAGCTTCACTTTCTTAATCATAGAACCACAGCGATAACATGCCAACCCCTCTCTCGCGTATATCCGGCGTTTCTGCCAATAAGCCCCCTGCTTGCCTAAACCATCTACATAATTAGAAAAAGAAGTACCGCGTGAATTTATAGCTTTCTTAATAATAAATTTAATGGCTTTAACTAACTGCTTTATTTCAAAATTAGTTAATGATTTAACGCGTCGCATAGGTTTTATTTTGGCTTGCCATAAACTTTCATCAGCATAAATATTGCCAACACCAGCCAAAACTCGCTGATCTAGAAGCGCAGCTTTTATTCGACTGCGATATTTGAGGCGTAATCTGGCTTTAAAATTCATTAAATTAAAATCAGGTGATAAGAGTTCCGGACCAAAACGAGAAAGAATTTTTGCTAAAGTAAATTTATCCACTACTCGCCAATAACCAAAACGACGCACATCATTAAAATATAGTTTAGCTCCATTTTTAAAAATCAAAGTAATGTGAGTAAATTTATTTGGCACACCGTGAACATTCTTTATAGGATGACCGCCGACTAATAACTTACCCCCAGTCCACTGCCAAACCAACTGGCCAGACAT
>JBBIVB010000025.1:0-11872 GCA_037439965.1 Candidatus Veblenbacteria bacterium
GTTGTAATTGTCTCCTCCGAAAAAATTATCTCCGGAATTATCTTGTTGGTAGGTCATGAAACTAATAGTCACCCCCTTTCTTTAAAGGATATTAGGATGGCTATTTCGTTTCAAGCCTACCTAGTTGATAGTCTAGTTTGACGAAAATTTATCCTAACTAAAGTTAAGTTTAAACTAACTAATAGATTTTGTCAAATTAAAGATAGCAAAAAACTTTATTCATTGTTATAATTAATTTATATAGAATCTGTAAGAAGGGGGGTGAATTATGGCAAATAACTCCAATAAAAGTCTTCACTGTGTTGCTTTTATATTATTAGTAATAGGTGGCTTAAACTGGTTAGTGCTTGCCTTATTTAATTGGGAAGTAGGACAATTTTTTGGCGGTATGAATCATCCTATTTCTAAACTTATCTACATTTTAGCTGGTGCTGCGGCTATTTATGAGCTAGCTACTCACAGCAAACGCTGTAAAGATTGTAAAAAAGATGAATTGCAAAAACCAGCTGGAATGTAATTGCTTAATTTTTTCAAAAAGAAATTCAAAAGTTTCTGGGCTTCTTTTTATTTTAAAGAAATGATATAATTGTTATAGATTCTAACTTCTAATCTCTAGCTTCTAAATATATGTATCTCACAGTACACAGCGCCGCCGGTTTATTAGTAGCTAAACTTATACCCAATCCTCTAGCCGCCTTCATAGGTGGATTTCTTTCACATATTATTTTGGACTTTATACCTCACGGCGATGAACATATAACCCAAGGTACAACTCCAGCCAAAGGTTTAGGCCGATTAATGGGCGCTACCATAATTGATGGAGCAATTATGCTGTTATTTACCCTACTTTATTTTGTAATGGAACCTCAAATTTATTTGGGCACTGTATTACTAGCTATTTTAGGTTCTATCCTGCCTGATATTTTACAGGGAGTATATATGTTGACTAAAAGTCCTGGCCTTAAATCATTTGCCTATTATCATGAACTAATACACAATATGCCGGGGCACAAAATTAGCTGGCCCGAAGGAATGGTAATACAAACCTTTACTCTAACTGCTTTGTGGTTATTATTGATTAGCTAACTCAAAGCAAAAAAACCAAAGTAAATATTATTGCTACTATTATTCTATACCAAGCAAAAGGTATAAAATTTTTCTTTTGAATAAAATTAAGTAGCCACCTAATTACTAAGACAGCGATGATTAAAGCTACTACAAAACCAATGGCTAAAAATACTGCCTCCTCGTTAGTAAAATTTAACTGACTTTGATATAAATCCAAAGCGCTAGCTGCTAACATAGTGGGCACGGCTAATAAAAAAGAAAATTCTACTATTACCTTGCGTTTCAAGCCTAAAATTAAACCGCCAATAATGGTGGCTGCTGCTCTAGATACTCCTGGAATAAAAGCCAGGGCTTGGAAAAAACCTATTAAAAAGGCTTGCTTTAAATTAATATCTGCCAAAGAATCAGTTAATACCTCTAGTTGATATTTTTTCTCAAACCACCATAAAAACATACCCCCTAAAAATAACGAGATTACCACTACCAACCAGCTATCTAGTAAATATTTTTTTATTAAAGAATAAAAAACCAAGCCTAAAATAGCAGTTGGCAAGAAAGCTACAACTAAACGAATTAAAAGTTTCTGATTAAAAAATTGGCGCCAATATAACAAAACTACTGCGCCAAGAGTCCCTAGTTGGATAAAGATCTCAAAAGTTTTATAAAACTCCGTGCTCGGAATATTTAAAATTCTGCCTGTCAAAATCAAATGACCGGTAGAAGAAATGGGTAAAAACTCTGTTATACCCTCCACTATACCTAAAATTGCCGCCTGCCACCAAAAAAACATAAATAATATACTACCAAAATAGCATAAATTAGTGTTTTAATAAAAATCCGGGCTTAATCATCATGATGAAATAATGATAAGCCCGGACACATACATAATGTTTAAAAAATTATTTTATTCGAAAGAACTAATTTAATAATAGCATACTCATATAAAAAGTCAAATGCTTAGTTTTCCACAAGTCAAAACAAAAAAGAGCTTGAAATTCAAACTCTTTTTAAAATAAATAAATACTAAAGATTAACAGCTAGCTCAATATTGTGATATCTTGAGCAGTATTTTTCGCCTTTACCAAAAAATGACAAAAACGAAAAAACTGAAGCTTTCTTACAGTGTGTTTACTTTAAAACTTACCCCTATTTATGTCAATAGAAAATCTAGCCTTACTTATCCACAGGTTATCTGTTATCAAATAACACCACAAAAACGCAAAGCAAATGTCAAAATTTCAATGTTAAATAAAATCTAAATAATTTAAGTCATTAGATTATTTAACATTGATGTAATATTTGGGTTTGGAAATTTGAAAATTTGGATTTAAATTATACGTATACGGTAAAAAGGCTCCCGTCAGGCGTGACGACTTAATCCGCCCCAGGCGGATTCGCAATGACTAAATTCCAGCTTCTATCTCCCTCTCTTTATCTTCTGTTGCTCTGGAAATTGACGACTATCTATTCCCTTAACTTCAGGATTAGCTTGCTGCCCGTTTACATAATTCAATCTCACCTGCAGCTCCAAAGCTAATTTATAAGCATTCAAAGCTTGGCGATAAGCTGGCAAATAATTCTGTTCACTGCCATCAATAGTTTTGCTTAATACTTCTTGCGCTTGTTGTAAAGCATTTTGAGCACGTTCATATAATTTTCCTAATTTCTCTTGAGCTTTAGTATCAGTGACTCGGGTCAGAGGCACTTGCAAGGTTAATAATAATTGCTCGCTAGCTTTTATTTTCTGCTCGGTTTCCAACCTAGCTAAATTTTGCCGTAAAGGTTGAACCAAAATAGGCACCTCATTTGGCAACTGGGGCATTATCGCTTCTACTTTATTAACAGTTTCTATTTGAGGGACAGGTGCTATCAACGATTTACCGGTTTGCTCCTCAATATTAATTTCAGTAATTCCTCTAAGCGAGGTGGTTTTAGTTGTCAGCGGAGCAATTGCGGGTGCCCAAGACACCACTTTGTTAAAAATTTCCAATTCTTTGTCATTATTATCGTTTAATGCCTCCACCACCCTATCTTCTAAATCTAATCGCCTAACTTGCGCTGCTTGCGAAACTCTGTTAGCTAGCTTAGCTAATCGTTCTTGCTGTCTAATTAAACTTTGTCTGGCGCTGGCTAATAAATTAGTTTGAACTGACTCTTGAATCACTGCCACTTTATTCATCTCTTTAATCTCTTCTTGATATTCATCTAAAGCTTCCATCACCGCTGGCGAATTAGACTGCACCGCTACCTGCTCTGCCTCCTGAATACGCCGTTCGGCTAAAACTAAATGGGCTTGTAATTTATCTTGGGGATTAGCTATTAAAAATACTTGCAATTTTTCCATAGCTCTTTTAAATGGGTATAAAGGTTCGCTCGGCATAGCTTGAGTAGCTGCCAAAGAGGTAGCGCCTAAAGCTAATAAAACCAAACAAACAGCTACCACATATGCTGGCTTAAACAACGTTAGTAAAACTTGCTGTTGATAAATAGGTTTCAACGCTGGTTTAAAAGCCAAATAATCGACTAGCTTATTCCTGATTTGAGCCAGTTTTAGCTCTTGAGACTCTAGCTGCTTTAAATTTCTTAATTGTCGTTTATACTTACTAAACATGGTCATTTCCCTCTTTCAGGCGCTTTAGGATTTTAAGCGCTCTATGTATAGTAACGTAAATACTGCTTTGAGTTTTACCAGATATTTTGGCTATTTCGGTAATATTCAAATCATTAACATAGCGCCAAAGTAAAATCTGCTGATAATACTCTGGTAATCTAACTAATAATTCTAGGGTTTCATCTAACTCTAATTTGGCCTGCAACTGCGAATTAGAATCATAGGTCACCTCGGGCGCTTCCTCTAGGGAGGTAGTGGCTTTATGGCGGCGATAATAATCAATAATTAAATTATGCAAAATGCGGTATAACAAAGGCCTTAGCTCTTCTAAAGGATTCTCCCGATATTTATCCCAAGCACGCATAAAAGTTTCACTAACCAAATCTTCAGCCAACTCCTGCTCACTTACCCTGAAATAAGCATAACGCCATAAATCTTTAACATTAGCATCATAAGCTTGCAAAAACTTTTCTTCAGCTGTCACTTTTCCTTTTTTGGACATCTTTTAAATAATTATTACTTTAACTTTACTAGATAGGCGTTGATAAACTTTTCAGCTGCTCTCACAATTTCATTCTTTAATTTCGGACTACTAGAAGCTACCCATTTAGCAAAATTATAAAGTTCCTGATTATCTACGCGTAACCACTTATTATTCTTATATAAAAAATAGAGCAACGTAGTCATAGCAATCCTTTTATTGCCGTTTTGAAAGGGGTAATTCTTAACCAAGAGATAGAATAAAATAGCAGCCTTACCCACTAAACCACGGTAGGTTGTATATCCGGCAAAGCGCTGAAATGACACAGCGAGACAACTTTCTAAGATATGGGGATGCCTACTGCCAAAATCAGTAATGGGTTCATCCCAAGTCATCAACTCTTGCGCTAGTCGGTGAGCAACATATTCTACTTCAATAATAGTAAGTACTTTCATATCCCTACTCTCGCCCTAGTAGTTTTAGAGTTTCACCATACTCCTGCACCACTTTATGAACCGCTTGTTCAATAGTTCGCCGTCCTCTCTGCCCAAGGTTTTTACCAACCAAATTATTAACTTGGCTGGCTTCTATAACATAAGCGCGACCAACTTTATTAGCAGGAATTTGCCCATTTTTTATCTTCTTAAAAACAGCTATACGACTAATGCCTAAAACTTTAGCCAGTTCGTTAACAGAAAAGAATTTCTTGTTTAATTGTTTCATAAATACTAGATTAACAATTGTTAACCAATATGTCAATGGTTAACAAAGGATATAATAATCTAAATAATACTAGTTAGCGCAATCAGACAGCATCTCTTGAGGAAAACCGTACTGGGATAAAGTACAAGTGATAGCGTCATTACCATCAAAAACCAACTGCCATTTATTATCTACCTTAGCTGCTAAAAATATACCGCCAGGCATACCGGTTTCAAAAATCACATGCCGCGTATGATTTTCAGCTTCCTGGATTATACTCACAGTTAGAAATTATACTCACAGTTAGAATATTAGCATACTTAGGGTATTTCTGAATAAATAATTGCTTTATTTTCTGCTGCTGACCATGATTGATTATCATCACAACCAGTTTGGTAGAGGCGGGGGCGCTGGACACACCGTACTTTACCAACTGGCTATTTTGGCAAAGCCAGTTGTCTTCTGGCCCACCAAAAATAAATCTTACGGCCAACAGGCCGACTATTAAATAAAATAACTATCACTAAAATCGTGATGAGAAATTTTTTATTTATAAATTTAAGGGTTTAATTATTCGGTTGTCTTGCCATCAAATTCGGCTTGATCAGCCTCCGCCTCTTGTTTAGTGATGCGAATAATACCATCTTTATGATGAGCTGGAGAATAAATGGTATAGAGCTTTAATTCTTCACTGTAGGAAACGTTAACTACATTATGCTGAGCTCCGGCTGGCACTACTACTGCATCACCATCCGTTACTTCATATTTATTACTATCAATAATCACCTGTCCTTGACCTTTCTCAAAGCGGAAAAATTGGTCATTATCAGGATGTACTTCCATACCAATTTCCTCACCTGGCTTTAAAGACATTAGCACTAATTGACTATGTTTTCCTGTATAAAGAACCTTGCGAAAATTATTATTCTCGATGGTTAATTTTTCAATATTATCTTTATATCCTTTCATATATTTGTAATTTAATTATTAGTCATTATATTATAGCAGTAAAAAACAAATCAATAAAATTCTAAAAATCTATAATAAAAGAATACTCGCTAAAAACCGTATGGAAAAATCCGAAGAGCCTAAAAAAGACGCGGCGGAAAAAGAAAAAACTGATGATAATAAAAAACTAAAAGATGCTACAACCTAAAACCTCCTTAAGTTTATCTTAAAGGGGTTTTATAAATAATAGAAATTATTCAATGATTAAATGAATAATTTCACTAACCAACCGAACAAGCTAAATTTACCTTCTTGGAATTTTATAAAATTTTCAATCTTCACTTGTTCTTCCTCTAAAAGTCGAATTTGATTCTGAAGTTCTGTTCTGTCGCCCTCATTCTGAACATTTTTCATCAATCTATTTAATTGTTCTAATCTATTTCTAGTTCGAACTATTTCGCTTCTTAAAGTTCCTAGATTTTTATAATCAGAACCAAAAAAGAATGTCTTTACCTTACCTCTGGTTTGAACTTTCTCCACAGCCTGCATAACTGTACCTATGGATTGATTTTGTTGTTGGGCAATTATTCTTACTTGTTCTCCTATTCCCTTTTCCCTATCAGCAACTTGCAAAAGACTTTGCACAAAATTAGCTACCGCGCTACTATGCTGTTCAGCGTTAATTTGTCCTTGGTTCTGCTCCTGCTCCTTATTCTTTTCCTTGTTTTGCTGACCTACAGTTGACGTATTTTGTTCCTGAATCTGATTTTTAGCTTGATTATCTAAACCGTTTCCATTTTCTAAACCTTGTTGAATTTGTGTTTTTGTATTAGTTCCTATTTGATTAACATCACTGCTTTGTATCCGTTCAGTATTTTGGATCTGAATTTGACTATCTTCACCTTGATTAGTTGTTTGAGTTTGCTGATGAATCTGGTTACCCGTCACAGAATTACTATTCTGATTCTGACCTACAGCATAGGCTGTGGAAAAAAAGAAGAAAAAAGATAGGATTATAATTGTTATTAATAATAATTTTTTAATCTTAGGCATAAATTTTAAAGTATAAAATTAAAAATAAGCGACCTTTTCTTTATTTTATAATACTAACGAGAAAAAATAAACTCGCCAAGCAAAAACATCAGTAAAACGAAAATATATAAATATATAATATTGCCAAATATTTGCCAACCAATCACTCTCTATATTTAATAATGCTAAAAATTCCCAACAATAAAGGTAATGGGACGGACAAACTAATTATCTCATCTCTGCATTTTTGCCTAATCTAAAAACTGCTGTATTTTTTCAGTCCAGCAGTTTTTAGATTAGGCTTAATTATCATAATTAACTACCGTAGGCAATGGCATGCAGTGCAGTCCAATCTTCCGCGGTTTTAGGCAAATGCTTAAAAGTTGCAATATAGGTGCGCAAAGCTCGAACTTCTAGGGCAATGTCTCGGTCACTAATCTCTCCGCCATAGGCAAGAAAATTTAAAGTCTTCCACTGAAGTGCGGTTTTAGGCAATCGTCGGAAAAGTTTTGTATAAATTTTTAAGGCCCTTCTTTCAGCTGCTAAATCCCTATTAATATGCCTTTCATCTATGTTCTGCAGGCAGGTACATTTTGTTCCTCCTTCCACCCTAACGCCCGGCAGAGGCATAGTTTCCAGTGTAATAATATCCTTAAACTTTTTACCTTCAGCTTTGCCTACAGCCGAACCTTTAAACACTTTAAGTGTACAAGAAGCAGCTAAATAAATAGTCTCACCGGTTCCTATGCGATACAAACGCCCATTTATTAAACCATTGCTGCAAACAGACTGATTTCCTGTTATTGAACCACTAAAGCTACCACTGATTGTCTGATTGCCAGTTACCACATTGCCCGATAAATCAGTGATAGCACTGCCGTTTATAGTAATAATATCGCCTATTGCTACTGAAGGCAGAGAGGTATTGGCACTAAGTGTAATTGTTAAAATTGTTCCACTAGTATTCCAGGCGGCACTACCAAGCGCTCCCGCACTATCTAGAAACGAATGACTATTATTAAGTATCAATATACTGCCAATATTCGCTGCGGTTATGTTTGGAGTATTAGTTGCCTCGGAAAAAGTTAAAACAATTGTATCTCCAGCTTCTTTATTACCAGTGCCTCCAGTATTCATCGCTATAGCGCTAAGAAAGGTAGGCGCAGTTTTATCTATATTAGTAATAACCACTGTTTTGGTTGTAGAATTTCCAGCCGCATCAATGGCTACAAAATCAAAACTGCCATTAGCAGTAAAGGTATGTGAGGTGGTATTAAGCGTACCCTCATTAGTAGAAGCTGTTACTATAATATCGGTATTTACCGGAGTGGTAGTATATGGTGCTACAGTGATAACAGGTAATGTTGTATCCGCAGTGATAGTGCTGGTGGTTACCGCTGTAACGGTCGGAGAATTAGCAGAAGTTACAATAGCATCAGCTGGCAAAGTTACAATTATACTATCTGCTGGTGTAGTATCACTCCATGATGCAGAAGTTGCTAGTGTTACAAAAAAGGTACTGCCACCAGCATCAATGGTATTATTAACCGAAGTTGTTACTATGGTATTACTGCCAATATTAACCGATGTTTGAGAGCCGGCTAATAAATCGGTTGTTGGATTAAACACACCATCACCATTATCTTTATAAACTGATACGGAAGCTAAATCTGCTCCGGTAGCGGTACTTAAGCCGCTATTGGCAATATTTACAGCTATTGAAGAAAGTGTTTCACTAGCAGTCTGGCTAAGGTTTACTGAAAACAAAGCTATAGGCGCGCTTGAAGCCTTAGCTGTTATAGGACTGATTACCAGTGAAGTAGGGCCACTATTAACTGTTACTGCTGCCACAGCAGCTGTAGCAAACAATAGGCTCGGGATAACCAAAAGAAAAAGTTTCTTCATAGGCGTATAAATTAATGATTAATAATATTTTATCTCATTCTAAAATAAACAACGTTATTAGTATAATCTTCTTACATTCTCCTTAAATTACAATCCTCTAATATAGATGTGGATTAATTATAGCTCACCAAGAGGCCTGCCTGGCGGCAGACATAGTAGAAAAAAGGTAAACTATTGATATTTTTTGATAATTTACTATAATGCTGTGTTAAGATAGCTCTTTGAAATTAAGGTTCAGAAATTATGAGATGAGCGTTTTGCCCCGCAAAAACGAGGTAAACCGCTCGTCTCATTCCGAGATAAGCCGTAAGTCCGAACGAATCGGATAATAAAGAAAAGGAGGTATGCCATGACAAACATGGTAAACCAAACAGACGAACGTATTGTATCGGTGCATCAGGAACACGAGTTCCTGAAGAAGCTGGAAACAACAGGACTCGACGGTGAACTCGCCCAGAAAGTCATCGACTCGAAGGGCAATGACCTTGCCACGAAAGTGGTCAGGTTGATTCAGAACGGCGGCTTTGAGCCAACGACCAGCCAGAAGTGTGCTCGGAAATCATAGGCAAGAACTTCTTCGGCATCGAGGAAGCCATCAAGCACTTCGGGGTCAATCCCAGCCGTCAGCAACTCGCTGCTCTTTCGGAGATTCCGTTCTCCGAAGCAGTGCTCGAACAATCGAAGGACACGAACGTCCTCGTAGCGATCTTCCCGCTGTCGATTCTCGAGATACGAGGCAAAGTGGATTCCAAGTTGTTCTACGACCAGTCGTGGTATAACAAAGAGTCCTTTGCCAAAGAGCGTGGCGAAGTCACCTGGCAACTGGTTCGCAAGACCCCAGTGGACGACTCGACATCCAAGAACTGGCAAGAACAGCAGGCTCTCATCGGCAAGGACGACGAAGTGCCCAGTGCCCAAACGATGGTCTACACCATCATCGGTCACTACCTGGCTACTGGCGAACGGCTGTTCGAACACGTCTACGTCCGCACATCCTCTGTGGATTCGGACGGCAACCGTGTCAACGTCGGCAACTTCGATTCGAAGGGTCTCAATGTCAACAACAACTGGGATGACTACCACTACGACTACTTGGGCGTCTCGTCCGCTCGGAACTTCTATCTTTCATCTGAACTTAAAACGCTCTCCATTTCGGAGAGCGTTTCGTTTAGCGGTCTTTGGTTGATTTAATCCAGCCGCCGAGCATTCTGCCTATTTCGTCTACGTCTTCCTCAAACAAGATATATTTCTGTTATCCAGCACCTTTATTTCCTTGCACAACCTTAAAAATACACGCAAGAAATTTAATCGAAGGCTGCTTTTCTCTAATATGGGGAGTTTTTCTACTTTTGATAGCTGACTTGCCCAAAGGATATTCTCCAAAATATCCAAAATTAAATTCTCGCATCGTTGCCAAATAGTATAGCGGTCTGGTCTGGGAACAGAGTTACGCAAACCATAGAACTCTTTATATAGTTCGTAGGCTTTCTTAAAAATTGGTATATCAAATTCTTCCATAAGCTATGAAAATTACAAAGACATTTTTAATAAAATCATTTCACTGGAGAATCTCTTTTCGGCGTGGGATAAGTTTAAAAGCGACAAACAGAAAAAAAGAGACGTGCAGAGATTTGAATGGCAGCTGGAAGAAAACATATTTCAGCTTCATAGGGACTTAAAGTATAAAAAGATACAAACACGGGGCTTACTCTTCGTTCTATAATGAGATGATGAATTATATAAGAAAAAGTAAGATTTCGATTGCCATCGTAGAAACCACTGACCGCTTAACCAGAAATTTTGCCGATGTACCGATAATTGACGCTTGGATTTTGGAAAACGAGAATCATCAAATTCATTTAGCTAAAGAAGGATGCATACTCCATAAAGACTCTAAGTCTCATGAATGGTTTATGTGGAGGGTGAAAGTTGCTACCACTAAATATTATGTAAGACTGCTTTCTGAAAATGTGAAAAAGGGACAGAAAGAAAAATTAGCACAAGGATGGTTGCCGACAAAACCGCCCCTTGGTTATAAAACAATCGGTGAAAAAGGACATAAAATCCATATTATCGACGAAACCAAAGCTCCGCTGGTTAGAAAAATGTTCGAACTATATTCTACTGGCAATTATTCATTAAATGCTTTGGTAAAAGTTATGTATCAAGAAGGACTAAGAAATGAAAATAATAGAATCGTTGGCAAAAGCAGAATGCACGAATTACTTTCAGACCCATTTTATTACGGAGAGAATCAATGGAAAGGAGAAATTTCTGCTGGACAACGAAAACACTTAATTTCAAAAGAACTATTCGAGATGATGCAGGAAAAACTCACTCGTAAAATTTCCAGTCCACAACATAAAAAGCATTTGCCAGTGTTTAAGGCAAAAATTGAGTGCGAAGAATGTGGCGGAACTATAACTTGGGAAACTCAAAGAGGACATTGGTATGGGCATTGCAACCATTATAAAAATTGTTCTCAGAAAACCTGGACAAGGCAGGAAAAGGTAGAGGAACAATTATTTCCTTGTTTTGACAAAGTAGCCCCTAAAAATGAGAGGATTATAAAATGGCTGGAAAAGGCATTAAAAGAAAGCCACGCTGGTGAGATTGACTATAATACCCAGTAAAGGGAAGAGCTGAATAGAATAATAAAACTTGCTGACGAAAGAATGGAAAAATCCTACCGAGATAAATTAGATGGTAAGGCTCCTCACACTCTTTGTGAAAAAATAATAGCTGATTCTGATAAAGAGAAAAAAGATACCTTAGAATCCCTAAACAAGTTGGGCGAAGCCAGAATGAGGTATTACGAAGCTGGTTTTGCCATCCATGAACTCGCCTTACATGCAAAAGAGATATACCAAAGCGTAAAAACCAAAATAGAAGATAAAAGACTGCTTCTGAGCTATGTATTTTCGAACTTAAGCCTGAACGAAGGCACAATGAAGCCAAATTACACTCTGGCGTTCGAATTACTGTCAAAATGGATACCAATAGTGAATAACACTTTCGAACAGCCAAAAATAGGGCAAAATAAACGGAAAACGGACGATTCTGCGTCCGTTTGTCCTGAAATGCTCCACACCATGAACGAAATCCGAACTTTTTTCCGAGAAAAT
>JBBIVB010000026.1:0-3907 GCA_037439965.1 Candidatus Veblenbacteria bacterium
AATTTGAACAGAAGTTGCCCCTTTGGGCTTACAACTTATTAACGGTTGTAATAAATATCGCGGGAGCAATAGTTTGTGTTCATCTTCATTATACCAAAATTTTGCTGTCGAACAAAATATTTCATTCGGAAAATTTTAAAAATTTTTGGGCAGGAAAAAGCCCCGCCTGCTGAAACTAATCTCATTAAATTCTTTCTCCTTGATTTGTGGATTAAATTTGGTAATATAATAGAGAAAGTTTGAACTGATCTAGTTTAAACACTAGAATTAAACTTTCAAAAATTTTGCTAACCAATTTGGCTGCACTCTTTACACGCTATCAGTTTTGTTTAAAAAAAGGTTCGTATTTTGTCAAACAAACACACTTATCTATTATCACTATCAAAAGACAACTTCTCTGTTCAAGAGAAGTTGTCTTTTGATCATTAAGACTTAAGTGCGTCTTTTAAGGTTTTACCAGCTTTAAATTTTGGCACTATCACCTCTGGCATTTGAATTTTTTCTTGTGGATTTCTAGGATTCACTCCTAAACGCGCATGCCGAATTTTAGCAGAAAAAGTACCAAAACCAGCCAGTACCACCTCACCACCATTTTTTAGTGTAGAAATTACGGTATCAGTAAAAGTTTCTACCATCTCTTCCGCTTGTTTTTTTGTGACTCCGGTTTTAGTTACCAAAACATTAATTAATTCTGCTTTATTCATACTTTCATTTTCTAAATTATCACCTTTTCTGTCAAGTGCTTAATACTAGCAGATTGGGTAGCAGAAGTAATGTCAAGCAAAACGGCATTAACCTGTGCCAATCCTTTTTCTTGGGGTTCAAAATGCACCGGCAAGGCAGTTAAAAACTTTTGTAAAGATAATTCCTTTCTAACTCCAATAACACCCTCTTTACCACCAGTCATACCAATATCTGTAATATACGCTGTACCTTGAGATAAAATCCATTCATCTCTGGTAGGCACATGGGTGTGGGTGCCTAATACCGCCGAAACGCGACCATCTAAATACCAACCCAAAGCTACCTTTTCACTTGTAGCTTCGGCATGAATATCAATAATAATACCACCTACCTTCTTATTTTGCTGTATAATAGTTAAAATACTATCAGCGGCCCGAAAAGGACAGTTAAGCAACTCTTTAGTAAATACTCTTCCTAACAAATTTATAACCACTAAATCTTTATCTCCCAAGGTCAAACGGCAATAACCTTGCCCTGGCGTACCTTCGGGATAATTAGCTGGTCTAGCTATAGCCCAAGATTTATCTTGTATTAATTCAATACCTTCCTGCCTATCAAAAGCATGGTCACCTAAAGTAAAACCAGAAAAACCAATCTGCTTTAACTCTTCTAAAGTAGATTTGGTAATACCATTACCATGAGCTAGATTTTCTACATTACCAATTACAGCTTCTGGCTTATATTTTCTAAGCCAAGTAGGCAAAACCTGGCTTAGAGCTTGTCTGCCTATCTTACCAACAATGTCACCAAAAAATAAAATTCGCATAAAATTAATTCCTCATTCCTGGTTACTAGCCACCGGTTAAACTATTAAAAATTATTGGCGAAGAATTAGTGACAAATTACCTCGCATACTCAATTACTCTGGTTTCCCGAATGACATTAACTTTAATCTCGCCAGGATATTTAAGTTCCTGCTCAATTTTATCAGCAATATTACGAGCCAGTTTGGTAGCAGCATAATCATCAATAACTTGCGGTTCTACAAATACCCTTACCTCACGACCAGCTTGAATAGCATAACATTTTTCCACACCCTTAAACCCAGAGGCTACCGCCTCCAACTCTTCCAAACGTTGTAAATATTGCTCATAAGTATCTTTTCTAGCACCTGGCCTAGCTCCCGAAATAGCATCAGCTACTTTACAAATTACCCCCTCTAAAGTTTTAGGATTATCTTCATGGTGAGCAATAGCTAAATAAGCTACTTCTTCTGGTAAATTAAATTTTTTCATAATATCATAACCTATCTCCGGGTGAGAACCTTGAATTTCATGGTCAACTGCTTTACCAATATCATGTAACAACCCTCCTTTGGTAGCCACTGCTACATTTGCTTTTAATTCTTGAGCTAAATGTTTAGACAGCCAAGCCACCTCTTTTGAATGCTGTAAAACATTTTGACCATAACTGGTTCTAAATTTAAGACGCCCTAAAAGCTGTATTAATTTAGGATCAAGACCAACTACGCCAACCTCATAAGCTGCCTCCTCACCAGCTTTTTTTATATCCTGGGAAATTTCTTTTTTAGCTCTGTCTATAGCTTCTTCAATACGCCCCGGATGAATACGACCATCTGCAATTAAATAATCCAACGATTTTTTAGCAATATGTCGCCTAATGGGGTTAAACCCGGAAACAATAATTGTCCCTGGACTTTCATCCACAATTACTTCTACCCCTGTCAACTGCTCTATGGCTTTAATATTACGTCCTTCCTTACCAATAATCCTACCTTTCATTTCATCATTAGGTAAAGATACTATAGTAGTAGTGATTTCCACTGATTGTGAAGAAGCTATCCTCTCCATAGCAGTAGATATCATTATTCTAGCTCGCCGTTCAATTTCTTCATTAGAAGATTGCTCCAATTTTCTAATTCTATTATCTAATTCATCTTTAATTCTCGTTTCCACATTTTCATACAAAATCTTTTCTGCTTCAGCTTGAGTAAGATTAGCTATTTTTTGTAATTTAGCTAATTGTTCTTCTTTAATTCTCAATACCTCCTGCCTAGCTTGATCAAATTTCTGCTGTTGCTCCAAGGCTTTTTGTTTTTGCTCCTCCAAATCTAATAGTTTTTTATCAAAAATTGCCTCGCGTTGCTCCAATCTAGTCTGTAAATGAGTAATTTCTTTTCGTCTAACTGCTTCCTCTTGCTTAGCATCTTCAATTAATTTTAAAGCTTTATCCTTAGCCTGTAAGATAATTTCTTTTTCTTTATTTTTTGCTTCATTTAAAATAACCTCGGTCTTGGCTTCAATAGTCTCTTTTACCCTAACTGCTAGAAGTTTTCTCAATACCCAACCACCAGCTACGCCTACCACCAAACCGATGGCTAACCACATGGCAATAATTTCTGATTGCATATTAAAAATCCTTTCCTTTTTATTCAAGAAGGAAGCGCGATGAAAAATAATTAAATTCTTTATCTAAATACTAACTAATTTTAATAACTAAAAGCTGTCTTTGTCGACAAGTCAAAGTTAAAACTATTAAAACCGATTGGATTAATTTGTTTCCAAAAACTTTTCACAATAATCTAAATTTGAAGTATTTAAATTAAGAAGTTCATCAATAAATATCAAATATCGCTTCCCTACCTTAAAATAAATTGTAAATTATAGCATTTCCTATCTTACAACAAACTAACTAACTTATCAAGTCCCTTGTAAAATATAAGGAGATTTACTGATTTTGGTTAAATAAAAATCCTAGCTTAAAAATTAATAACCAGGGTTTTAATAAGAAATTTATTTCTATTGTTAAGATTGTTTGATTGCTTTTCTGCCAAGAATTACTTACTGTGGCTAACATCAATGTTGATAGGAATACCATCTTTGCATAATGGGCATTCGTTTGGAAAATATGCTTCAGGTTTTATGTTGATGAGCGCAAAAATTTCCGGCACTCTCCTCACCTCTGTCGCCGTAACTTCTCCGCAATTACAGATTGCACCAAGACCGAAGACAAGACCGCCAAGGATATACGCTACCTCGACTACTTTCTTGACTAACCCACCAGTAGTAAGGATATCCTCTACTAACCAATATATGCTTTCCTGGCTACGTGATTTAATAAGAATGTACGACAGTTGTAACCATCAATAGAAGCTAATCACAACACGCTAGAACAACCTTGTAGGTATTCTAACTCTTCCTTA
>JBBIVB010000026.1:4007-10872 GCA_037439965.1 Candidatus Veblenbacteria bacterium
AGCGCCTCGGCCCCGAAGTATAGATTAGCCGTCACGGCATCAGCGTGAAAAAATTCAAATACTGATCGGAAATTTACCTCACCTTACTAAAATCTATGTCTTTTGTCAAAGCAAACCAAACCATTCGTTAAAACTTTAGAGACAAATAATAACTTCCGGATAATAATCAAATTCGTTATGCTGACCTAGTGTCAGCATCTAAAATAGATCTTTAAATGAATTCAGAATGACAAATAAAATTCTAGCTTCTAGATTCCAACTTCTATTTAAGTGACTTAATAATTTTATCTACCACACCATAAGCCTTAGCTTCTTCAGCTGTCATAAAGAAATCTCTATCAGTATCTTTTTCTATCTTGGCTAAAGGTTGGCCAGTATGTTGGCTTAAAATTTTATTTAAACGCTCATGAATCCTTAAAATATGTTGGGCACGGATTTTAATATCGGTAGCCTGCCCTTCTGCCCCGCCCATTACTTGGTGCAACATTACTTCAGCATTAGGTAGAATTAAACGCTTACCACGTGTGCCAGCCGCTAACAACATGGCGGCCATAGAAGCTGCTATACCTACACAAATAGTTACGATATCGGATTTTATATATTGCATGGTGTCATAAATTGCTAAACCAGAAGTTACCATACCACCTGGAGAATTAATATATAACTTAATATCTTTTTTAGAATCCTCACTATCTAAAAATAATAACTGGGCAATTACAGTATTGGCCAAGTTATCAGTAATGGGATCGCCTAAAAAGATTATCCTTTCTTTTAAGAGCCTAGAATAAATATCATAAGCCCGTTCGCCTATTTGCGATTTTTCTACCACCATTGGAATAAGGTTCATACGATTATAATTATAGTGATAAAAAAGTAATTAGTCTATATTAGCCTTATGTAACTACTTCCCAGCCATCACCTTGAGGAACTAATTTACCTTGAATAGTAAATCCAGCGGCTTTTTTATGGCCGCCGCCGCCGAATAATTTAGCCAATTCTGCCACATCAACGTCTTTATGAGTAGTACGCAAACTTCCCTTGATGGTGCCATCATTTTGTTCTTTTAATACCAAAACAGCCTTAAAACCAGAAAGATTATTTAAAAAATTAGCAATACCTTCCAAAGCTTCGGCATCTACTGATAGCTCATCTATGTCTTTTTGAGTAATTACTGTAGTTACTAATCCTAACTCCTTGTCTACTTTTAATCTTTCCAAAGCCCTACCCCATAAACGTAAATCATTAACTGTTTTGTTTCTTACTAACTGCTCAAAAACTTTACTAACCCTAGCACCCCTGAGCAACATCTCGGCTGCTGCCTGCAGCGAGCTAGCTGTAGTGCCGGGATTAGAAAAAGTTCCAGTATCGGTCAAGATGCCGGTTAATAAACAAGTGGCGATTTCACGGGTTACTGGTAAACCATCTTGCTTAAACCATTCATAAAGCAAAATTGAGGCAGCGGAAGCATCTTTATGAACAATATTAATATCACCATAATAAGGATTAGTTAAATGGTGATCTAAATTTATGGTTATCAAGCTAGCTTGACGCTTAAACCACTTTTCAGCCAAGCCAGTCATTTCTATCTCAGCCGCATCAACACAAAAAAGTAAATCAAACTTATCTAAATCTATAAGGTTGAGATCACTAATAATTTGTTCGGCGTAAGGTAAAAAAGTAAGGGTACTAGAAAGAGGTGCTGGTAAAAACATAGTTACCTTTTTACCTTGAGATTGCAAAACTAAAAATAAGGCGATAACCGAGCCTGCGGCATCACCACAATTTTTATGACTAGCTAGCAGAATACTCGTAGCCCCTTTTAGGGCTCGATTTATTTTTTGGATTTCTAAACGGGTCACCATAAACTTGACCCGTTATCTTAACTTGAGCGATCAATATTGTCAAGTAATAATTCTATTCGTGAAGCTTTTTCTTCGGTTTCATCTAAAACAAAAATTATTTTTGGTACATGATATAAATACAAAACACGATTTAATTCATATTGAATCATACCGATTTGTCTATTAAGCCAAAGAAAAACCTCTTGCCGTTCAGTAAAGGGTAGAATACTGATTTTAACTTGAGCCTTATGTAAATCAGCTGAAACCCTAACCTCGCCAATAGAAATCAACGTACCAAGAGGTGGTTCTAATTCCTTGCTAAATATTTTACCTAGTTCTTGTGCTAACAAACTATCTAATTTGTATAAACGCCGCGAACGTTTTGGTTTATTTGGTACCCACTGTTTTATGTCTAAGTTCCTCATGATAAAATTCTAAAATATCTCCATTTTGTATTGGCAATCGTCCTTGCAAACACAAGCCATATTCGCCGCCCTGTGATGCCTCGTTGATTTGTTCTTTGCCTAAACGAATTTCCAACACCTTGGTTTGCACTATTTCCTCCTCGCCCCGCAAAACTTTAACCCTAGCATCAGAGCGCATTAAACCTTGAATAATTTTAACGCCCACAATGGTTTCTTTTTTGCCTTGGCGAAAAATAGCTATCACTTTACCTTGCCCAATTTGTATTCTTACCAATTCTGGTTTAATCAATGCGGCTAAACGCTTTTTAACTTCTTCTAACAAATCATAAATTACAGTATAAGTAAAAGTTGGAATATTTTTTTCTTTAGCCAAACTTTGTGCTTGGGGAACTATTGACACATGAAAACCTAAAACTATAGCTTGTACCCCTTCAGCATAAATAATATCAGCTTCATTAATATTTCCCAAACTCATTTTAACTATCTCTATTCTAGCATCAGCGTTGGAAAATTTAGCCAACGAATTTACAATTGCTTCCCGAGATCCCAAAACATCGGTTTTTAAAACAATTTTTAAAGAAGGTAGTAGTGATGAGGTATTTTCTTCCTGCTCTTTCTTAGTTAGTACAGGGCTTGAGTTAGAGAAAAATGGCTGATAAAAAGAAGCTTTGCGTAAAATTTTCCTCGCTTGGGCTTCTTTAACTACTTGAAAAATGTCGCCCATAGTAGGCGCTTGTTTTAAGCCTAAAATTTTAACAGGAGTAGAGGGCAAGGCAGCTACTAAATTTTTACCAGTAAAACTTTTCATCGCTCTAATGCGACCGGCTATTTGGCCAACTATTATATAATCACTAAGTTTCAAAGTACCTGTTTGCACTAAAACTGTAGCTACTGGTCCTTCTCCTTTATCAATATGTGATTCAATCACCGTACCTACAGCTGGTCTGTTGGGATTAGCTTGTAACTTTTCCATATCAGCTAGCAATAAAACCATATCTAATAATTCATTTAGGTTCATTTTTTGTTTAGCGGAAATTGGTACACAAATAGTTTTACCACCCCAATCCTCTGGTAAAAGATTAAGTTCAGCTAATTGTTTTTTAATACGTTCCACATCTGCTTCTGGTTTATCAATTTTATTAATAGCCACCAAAAAAGGTAATTCCTCACGTTGAGCAATTTGAATAGCTTCCACGGTTTGCGGCTGTATACCATCGTCTGCTGCTACTACAATAATACCGATATCAGCTAATCTACCACCACGCGAACGCATAGCCGCAAAAGCCTCATGCCCCGGAGTATCTAAAAAAGTAATTAATCTACCTTTAGCCTCAGCTTGATAAGCACCAATATGCTGGGTAATGGCACCACTTTCTTGTTCTACTACATTAGTTTCACGAATTGCATCAAGTAATTTAGTTTTACCATGGTCAACATGACCCATCACTACTACCACCGGTGGACGTATTTCTAATTTAGCAGCTGGCGACTCTTGTAATAAATCCATCAAGGTGGCGGCTGATTCTGCTTCTATTATTTGAGCTGAAACTGTTGCTGTTTCAGCTTTAGTTTGATAACCTAAGTCCTGCGCAATAATAGCAGCGGTTTCATAATCAATACGTTCATTAATAGAAGCCATAACGCCATTCTTGAATAATTCAGTAATAACGGTAGTAACAGGCAAACCTAACAAATCAGCTAATTCTTTAGTAGTTAAAATCTTAGGTAAAGAAACCTCTTTACTTTTGCTCCCTAGGGTAATGCTTTCGCCTAATTTTTTCTCTACCACTACATAAGCAGCTTGTGTATGAGATGGGTGTTTTTCACCCCAAATCTTAATTACTTTTTCTGCTACCCGGTCATCTATTTTAATAGCCCTTTGCCCAATATCAAACCCCAGCTTAGGTAATTCTTCTTTAAGCTGTTTGGTAGTAATTTTTAATTTTCTGGCTAACTCGGTAATATTCATAGCAAACTTAAATTGCTAATTTATTAATAAAGACTTGATTTATTTTATTTAGTATTGACAAATAAGTCAATGTCTTACATACTTAATTACTTTAAACTCAAAAACTTGACACTTATATTCTAATAAGTTAAAGTACACGGATTTATTTATATGGTGCTAACAATCGAACAACAATTACTGGAATTATTAAGTCATACTAAAAAATTGCTTATTACTTTTTCCTCTGCCAGAGGCGGTGACGCTATTGGTTCAAGTTTGGCTTTAGCCAAATTCTTAACTAAACAAGGTAAATTGGTTGATATTATTGTAAGTCATTGGCAAGTACCCCCGGGTTTTAGTTTTTTACCCGGCATTGAAAATATTAAAAGTGAGCTAGCTAGCTTGCGTAAGTTTATTATTTCCTTAGATTTAGCTAATACTAAATTAAAAGAATTATCCTATGCAGTAGAAAACAACAAACTTAATATTTATCTTACACCAAAAAACGGGTCTTTTACTGCTGGTGATTTAACTATGCGTTCTTCTGATTTTGCCTACAATGCTATTTTTGTTTTGGACACGCCTGATTTAGAATCTTTAGGTGATATTTATCACAACAATACTGATTTCTTTTATCAAACAACGATCATTAACATTGACCATAATATAACTAATGAACATTTTGGCCAAATTAATTTAATTGATTTTAACATCTCAGCTACTGCCGAATTAGTGTTTAGATTACTACAAGTACTACATCCTCAAGATATTGATACTGATATCGCCACTTGTCTTTATGCTGGTTTAAGTAGTGCTACCAAAAGTTTTAAAACTACAACCGTCACGCCAGATACTTTATCCCGCGCTGCCGAGTTAATCTCTTTGGGCGCGAGACGAGAAGAGGTAGTAACCAACCTCTATCGCACCAAAACCCTACCTATGCTACGATTATGGGGTAGAGCTTTAGCTAGAATTAAAAGTGATCGTTCACGAAAATTAGTCTGGCTTTTATTACAACCAGAAGATTTTATCAAAAGTGGAGCAAAGGAATCTGAATTACCAGGAGTAATTGATGAGGTAGTAACTACCACTCCAGAGGCTGGGGTAATTGTCTTAATCTATGAAGTACATCCTGGCAAAACCAAAGTCTTAATGCAAACCAGTCCTGGTCGTAACGCTTTTGATTTACTAAAACCATTCAATCCCCAAGGTGATAGAACTACTGCTTCAGCTACGTTAACTGATACTACTTTATTAGAAGCAGAAAAGAAAGTTATTGATTATTTAAGACAAATATTACCCCAGGCTTTAAGTTAAGCCACCTCTTAGCTATAATATACTAAGCTCACTTTAGTTAGTTTTTTAAATATCAAGGATGCGTAGCTCAGTTGGTTAGAGCACGTCCCTTATAAGGACGGGGTCCCTGGTTCAAGTCCAGGCGCATCCACCATAAATTTTTTAATATAGAGCCACATACTTACTTAACAAATTTTGGGCGGTTAGCTCAGTTGGTTAGAGCGTTACATTGACATTGTAAAGGTCACTGGTTCGAGTCCAGTACCGCCCACCAGAATTAAACTTTCAGGAATTTTGCCGACTGATTCAGCCGCGCGAAGCGCGGCAGAGAACGGAAACACTGGCTCGCCGCGCACGGCGCGGCTCGCCAAGCGCAGGTTCGAGCCAAAGATTTCTTTGGCCCAGACCTTTTTCGCAAAAAGGTCTGAATCAGAAGCGATTTTGTCTAATGATTGAGCGTCTTTTAGCCAATTTTGGAAAGGTGCAAGCCAATCATTCTGCTTGTGTGAAAGATTAGTGATTTCCTCTTGGAGCGACTTCTTTTCGGATAACAACTTCGCTTTTTGATTTCGGTAGTCTTGCTCGTCAACAATTTGGTCGAGATAGCCATTAAGAAGTCGCTCCAGTTTTTGCGATATTTCTAAAATACGATTTTCTTTCTCTTTCACACAAGCAGTCAAAGACGGGGCGGAGTTTTTGTAGTCTTGCAAAGCAAGACGATTAAGCTCTTCCGCCCAGTCTTTGGGCAAAGAAACTTTTTTGATTAAGGATGATAACTGCTTGTCTAATTCTTCGGAACGAAGCGACAATTCAAAACACTTGGTAGTTTTGGATTTCTTGGTACATCTGTAATAAGCATAATGGTGAACATTGCCATTTTTCTGTCGCTTCGTTTTGTTTTCAGCAGTTATCATCATTCCGCAAGAAGCGCAGGAAATGAGTCCGCAAAAAGGTTGTGGTTCGTTTTGGGGTTTTCGTTCAGGTTGCCCTCTTTTTCTCAACATTTCCTGCGCTTCATCAAAAAGTTTCTTTGAAATGATTGGCTCATGCTTTCCTTCGTGGAGTTCACCACCATATTTAAATAGTCCGATATAGAATGGATTTGAGAGGATAAAAGACGCTTTGGTTTTGGAGATTCTCTTTCCGGTTCTGGTAGTAACGCCAGACTTCGCCAAAAATTCTGCTATATCTTCCAGTCGTTGGTTGCCTTTCACATAGCGTTCAAAAGCCAAGCGCACAACCTTTGAACGTTTCTTGTCCACGATGATTGTTTTTGTACGCACATCATTCAAATAACCAACTGGCGCTTGGCTTGGAAATATCCCCATTCTCACTTTTTGGCGAAGTCCGCGTTT
>JBBIVB010000027.1:0-10478 GCA_037439965.1 Candidatus Veblenbacteria bacterium
TTCGCGCGGCTGAATCAGTCGGCAAAATTCCTGAAAGTTTAATTCTGGTGGGCGGAGAGGGAATCGAACCCTCAATCCTTTGCAGGAATAGGTTTTTGAGACCTACGTGTATACCAGTTCCACCATCCGCCCTCTTAAGTATTCTTATAGAAAACATTAAAAATAATAAGGAAATAATAATAAATTGTCAAACCCACGGTAAAAACTTTATACTATAATAAGCGTTATGGCATTAGTTTTAACTTTAGTTAATCAAAAAGGAGGGGTAGGTAAAACCACTACTGCTGTTAATTTAGCTACAGAGTTAGCTGACCAAAATCTGCGTGTTTTATTGGTTGATATGGATCCTCAAGCTAATGCTTCAGCGGGTTTGGGAGTAAGAATTAAGCAGGAAGAAGAACATATTTACCATTTACTATTTCAGCCGGATAAATGGCAATCAATTATTCGCCATACTGATATTCCTAGATTACATATTATTCCAGCTCACGCTGATTTAGCCGGTGTCAATGTTGAATTGGTAGGAGCAGAAGATAGGGAGTTTAAGTTACAAAGATTAATAGAGATGGTGCGAGATAACTATGATTTTATTATTATTGACTGTCCGCCCAGCCTAGGTTTATTAACCATTAATGCGCTGGTGGCGGCTGATAAACTATTAATACCCATTCAGGCCGAGTATTATGCCTTAGAAGGTTTAAGTCAGCTTTTAAGCACCATTCACTTAATTCAAACCAATCTAAAGAATAATTTGGATATCTTAGGTGCCGTAGTTACTATGTATGATACGCGTAATCGTTTAGCTGAGGCGGTTAAGAAGGAACTAGAGCAGCATTTTCCTAACAAACTATTTAAAACTATTATTCCCCGTAATGTGCGTTTAGCTGAGGCTCCTAGTTTTGGGCAACCAGTAAAACGTTATGATCCTGATTCTCGGGGAGCGCGGGCTTATTATGATTTTACTCAAGAATTATTAACTCAGATTAAATCTTATGTCCAGTAATACAACTTTCAGTATGTTCTGCTATACTTATGTTTTAGAGGGTTTTAAAGATAGAAATTACTACATTGACTTTGCTAATAAATCATTTAACAAAAAGATTAGTAGAACATAATAAAGGTTTCGATTTTTTTACTGAGTCTCGTTTACCATTTAAACTCATTTATTTTAAAGGATGTTTAAATATGAAAGATGCTAAACGCCGTGAATATTATATTAAAACCACTCAAGGTCGAAGGTTTTTAGGCTTAAAATTAATAGAGTACAAACGTCTAATGGCGTTTAGCTCTGGAAGTTGATCTACTGGGTATGGCTAAACCATTTATTTTAGGTAAAGGATTAAGTTCCTTAATACCCAAAAAAACACCAATAACCAATCAACCGCAGGTTACTACTCCCGCGGCAGTTCCGGTAATTGATACTGGCGAAACAGTCAAACAAATTCCTATTAATAAAATAGTGGTTAATCCAGAACAACCAAGGCAACATTTTGACCATGGAAATTTGGAGGAATTGGTAGCTTCTATTAAAGTCCATGGAATTTTACAGCCGTTGATAGTCTCGCCTCATGGGATGGACCAGTGGCAGTTAATAACAGGTGAACGGCGTTGGCGAGCAGCTAAAATTTTAGGTTTAGCAAAGGTGCCGGTTATTATACGAGATGCCTCGCAACAGCAAAAGTTAGAATTATCTTTAGTAGAAAATATTCAGCGTCAAGATTTAAATCCTATGGAAGAATCTCGGGCTTATCAAAGATTGCATGATGAATTTAATTTAACCCAAGAGGAGATAGCTAAAAAAGTTGGTAAGTCGCGGCCGCAAATAGCCAATACAATGCGTTTGTTAGAGTTAGCACCAGAGATTCAACAAGCCATAGAGCAAGGTACTATAACTTTGGGGCACGCTAAAGTAATTTTAAGTTTGGAAAGCAGGAAAGAGCAAGAAAAATTTTTCCGTTCTATTTTACGCGAGGGTTTAAATGTGCGGGAAGCTAGTTGGGGTGCCAAGAGGATTAAAGCTAAACATTTAGGTAAACCAGCGGTTCAAACTACAGAATTAAAATTTTTTGAAGACCAGTTGCGCTCTAGTTTAGGAACTAAAGTTAAAGTTAGGCAAACTGGCAAAATTATTAAAATAGAAATTGAATGCTATTCGTCCGAAGAGTTAAGAGCAATTACGGAAAAGTTAATAGGTTAAGTTGGATTACTTCCTATTAAAAAATTTAAGCAGGCCAGTGCGCTTTTTATTGAAGTAGTTGCGAATGTGGCTTTTAGCCATATTGGTTTTAACAAACCCAAGCCAATCTTCAGAAGGGCCGGCTCTGTTTTTATCTACAATAATTTCTACTACATCACCGCTTTTTAGTATCGAATCTAAAGGGACAATTTTATCATTTACTTTAGCCCCAGCGGCTTTGTGTCCAATGTTAGAGTGTATATGATAAGCAAAGTCTATAGGAGTAGCATTTTCTGGTAAATCAATTACATCACCTTTAGGGGTTAGAACAAAAATTCTGTTTTGAAAAACATCTATTTTTAACAAATTAAAATATTGTTCATTATCTTTAATATTTTTTTGCCACTCTAGCAGTTCTTTAATCCATTTAATTTGTTCTGGTGGTAGAGTTAAGCTATTTTTTTTGAGGTTACTCTCTTTAAAATGCCAATGTGCGGCAATACCATATTCAGCCGTTTCATGCATAGTCATATCTCTTATTTGAAATTCTACAATAGCTCCATTTTTGCCAAAAACTGTAGTATGTAGACTGCGATAGCCATTAGGTTTGGGTTGGGCAATATAATCTTTAATTCTACCCGGCATAGGCTTCCATTGGCTATGAATTAACCCCAAAACTTGATAGCAAGCAGCAACATCTTTTACTACTATTCTTAAGGCCACCAGATCATAGACCTTGTTAATATCCATATCTTTACGCAATAATTTACGATATAAGCTAAATAAATGCTTTACTCGGCCGCCTATATGCATTAGCTCAATCTGGTTTTCTTTTAAGAGCACTCTAACTTCTTTAATCATTTTATTAACAATAGTTCTTTGGGTTTCATAACGGTCGCTAGCAGTCTTTAATGTCCAAAGATATTCTTCTGGATAAACATATTTAAAAGCAGCATCTTCCAGTTGTCCTTTTAATAGTCCCATACCTAAGCGATTGGCAATAGGAGCATAGATTTCTAAAGTTTCACGGGCGATGCGTTGTTGTTTAACTGGTGGTAGAAAAGATAAAGTTTCCAGGTTATGTAAGCGGTCGGCTAGTTTAATAAAAATTACTCTAACATCTTCGGCCATAGCTACAAACATTTTACGTAAATTTTCCGCATAACGTTCTAATCCTCGATATTTTAATTTGCCTAGTTTGGTAATGCCACTTACTAATTTGGCTATCTCTTTACCAAAATTCTTTTCAATTTCCGCCAAAGTTACTGAAGTATCCTCAGGTATGTCGTGTAATACTCCAGCTATAATAGTATCAAGGTCTAAATTAAATTTAGCCAGCGTGTAGGCTGTCTCTAATGAATGCTGTATGTAATTTGAACCATCTAACCTTTTTTGACCAGCATGTGCTTTACTGGCAAACTCGTAGGCTAATTCCAACATGGTAGTATCTGCGTTAGGGTTATTTTGCCGAATGAGCTTTAATAATTCTTGAAAAGTATGCATAAAAGGTTGGTAAAATTTAATTTATCATAGATTATGATTTTATTCAATATAAAAATATCGCTAGCGGTAAATGCTAAAGATATTTTACAAAGGTTTATTTTTTCTTTTTTTTAGCTAATAACTCTAAAGCTTGCTCTAAGGCAATTGTTTTAGGATCTATATTTTTTGGTAAGGAGGCATTAATAATGCCATTAGTTACATATAGACCAAAGTGGCCATTTTTTACAGCAATTTCGTTACCGGTATTAGGATCTTTTCCTAGAGATTTTACTATACCTCTTTTGGGCGTTTGATTTTTTAATAAATCCAAAGCCCGTTCCAAAGTAATAGTTAGTAAATCATCCTCGGGAGTTAGCGAGCGGAATTCATTATTACATTTAACATAAGGCCCAAAACGCCCGATTCCAATTGTAATTTCATTGCCTTTATCATCTTGGCCTAAAATTTTAGGTAAAGATAAAAGTGCTAGTGCTTGTTCTAAAGTAATAGTATCAGCAGATAGATTTTTTGGTAGTGCGACAAATTTTGGTTTAACACCTTCAGTTTTAGCCTCACCTAATTGTAGGTAGGGTCCATAACGACCAATACGTACCTTAATTACTTTTCCGTTGTCCGGATGTTTTCCCAAAATCCTTTCGCGAGTTACTTCTTTTTTAGTTACCTCAACTTCCTTAACTTGCAAATGTTTTTTAAAAGGTTGATAAAAATTCTTGATAGTTGTCACCCAATCTTGATGACCTTCAGCAATAGTATCAAGCTCATCTTCAATTTTAGCGGTAAATTGGTAGTCAACTATTTCGGGAAAATGTTTAACCAGTAAATCAGTAACCAAAACAGCTAAATCAGTAGGTACTAATCTTTTTTGAATTTTATGTACATAACCACGTTCAATAATAGTACTAATGGTTGGAGCATAAGTAGATGGTCGTCCAATGCCATATTCTTCTAGCGTTTTAACTAAAGTAGCTTCGCTATATCTGGCTGGTGGTTCAGTAAAATGTTGCTGGGGATTAATTTTAGTTAAGGTTATCTTTTCACCGCGGGTTAAATTAGGCAGGGTGGACTCTTCTTTGTTATTAGATGATAATTTTAACCAGCCATCAAAAGTAATAATTTGTCCGCTAGCTCGAAAAACCTCTTGTTGGTCATTGTCAATTAAATCTACAGTGCTGGTTTTGATTTGAGCGTCTGGCAGTTGGCTGGACACCGCTCTTTGCCAAATCAACTGATACAGCTTAAATTCTTTATGATCTAAAAAGTTTTGGATAATTTCTGGCTCTCTTTTAACATCAGTAGGACGAATTGCCTCATGTGCTTCTTGTGCCATTTTAGATTTAGTCATATAAACTCGAATGCCGGTAGCATATTGTTTGCCCCATTTTTTAAATATAAAATTTTGTGTCTCACTAAGAAATTTATTAGCTAGATTTACCGAGTCAGTTCGCATATAAGTTATTAAACCCACTGAACCCTCATTACCGAGTTCTATACCTTCATATAATCTTTGCGCTAACATCATCGTTTGTTTTACCGAGAACCCCAGACGTTTATTAGCTTCTTGTTGTAGAGTAGAAGTGGTAAAAGGAGGTGATGGTGTCCGGCGTGAGTCTTTGTGGTTGATACTAGCCACTTGCCAGGATTTGGTTTTAAGTAATTTAACCAGCTCTTGCGCTGCGGTTTTATTAGTAATAGCGAATTTATCAAAAGTTTTGCTTTGGTGTTTAATTAAAGTAGCAATGAATTTATTGTTTAAATTAGTAGTAAAATTTCCTTCAATACTCCAGTATTCTTGAGATTTAAAATCTTTTATTTCTTTTTCTCGTTCTACAATTAATCTAACCGCTACCGATTGTACTCTGCCGGCTGATAATCCACTGGCTATTTTTTTCCATAAAAAAGGTGAAAGTTCATAACCTACCAGGCGGTCTAAAACTCTGCGGGCTTGTTGGGCATTAACTAGATTGATATCAATCTTTCGTGGCTGTTGTAAAGCTTCTAAAATAGCTTCCTTGGTGATTTCATGAAAAACAATGCGTTTGATTTTATTGTCAGCCGGTTTAATTAATTGTATTAAATGCCAACTAATAGCTTCGCCCTCGCGGTCTTCATCAGTAGCAAAGTAGATGGTTTGTGCCTTGGCAGCTTCTTGAGTTAGCCCAGTGACAACCTTTCTGGCTTTTATTGGTACTATATATTGTGGCTCAAAATTATGTTCCACATCTACCCCTAATTTATTCTTAGGCAAGTCACGTACATGGCCGTAAGAAGACACTATTTGATAATCACTACCCAAAAACCGGCTAATGGTTTTAGCTTTAGTTGGGGATTCCACAATTATTAAGGAATTAGGCATAGAGCAACTTTTTTTGGTTATACCATAGTTTCGCTTTTGTTGGCAAATTTAGCTCCATACCTTTATAAATAATGTTTGATATATTCACAAGTTATAAAAAGTATTTTGTAATAGCTAATCTGAATTAAAAAGCACTTTAAAGTGTGGAGTTTAAATCAACTTAATAAATTTTTGTTGGCCTGTATTTTTAACTATTCCTTCTAATTCTAATAAAGTCAATTTAGCAGCCATTTCACCTGCTGGAATCTTAAGTAACCGCGCTAATTCATCAACATGTTTTGGTTCATCATTTAAGGCATTAATAATCATTTTTTCCATCTCATTTAATAATCTAGTTAAGTTAACCGTTGAATTGTGTAGATTAAAAGTGGCCAAAATATCTTCAGCTTTTAATGCCGGGATAGCTCCCAGTTTTAAAAGTTCATTAGTACCTTGCGACATCTCACTTAAAATACTACCTGGTACAGCAAAAACATCCCTGTTGTATTCTAAAGCCAGTTTAGCAGTAATTAGGGCACCGGATTTAAGCGTAGCTTCTAATATTAAAGTAGCTTGAGCTAAACCAGCGATTATTCTATTACGTACGGGAAAATGATGTTTTAAAGGGAGGACACCAGGCGGATATTCAGATAGTAATAAACCATTTTGCTCAATAATTTTTTGACCCAAAGTGTTGTTAGCAGCAGGATAAATTTGGTCTAATCCGCAAGCTAACACACCTACTGTATATCCACCAGTTGACAATGCGGCTTGATGACAAGCAGTATCTATACCATAAGCTAAACCCGAGATAATAGTTAAGCCAGCTGAAGCTAGAGGTGGTATTAGGCATCCTACTGTTTGTTGGCCGTAAACTGTCATACGCCTAGCACCAACAGTAGCTAACGTTGGTTTAGTTAAACAATCTAAGTTGCCGCGCCAATAGAGTAAGGCAGGGGGGTTAGATATTTCTTTTAATAAGGTGGGGTAATTGTCGTCAGCTATAGTAGTGACGTTTAAACCCAGGCGAATAATTTCCTCCCAAGATTTATCTACATTAGTATTTTGTCGGTGATGAAGCAGTTCTTGTATTATCTGGTCGTCAAAACCAATTTGTCTTAGATCCTGAGCAGAAGCACGCCAGGATTCAGCCATAGTAGGAAAGGCTTGTCTAAGACGAGCAAAACGCGTTGGCCCTATTTTAGGATAACGGCTCCAGGCCGCCCAGTAAGGCAAATCAGAAGCAGGGGTGCTCATAAATTACTTTCCCAAAAGTTCCAGGCTATGTTTTAACCATTCAAGCCAAGCTCGACCTTGGAGAGAATATTCAGCCCGCAAAACATCAGTAGAGAATTTCCAGGTTGGATCACTCATTAATAATTGAGCCAGTGATTCAGCAGTAGTTTGCTGGGCAAATTTGATTTCAAATCGTCCTTCTCCGTTTATTGGATGGCAGCTAACCTCCGTAAGTCTGGCTGCTTCAGCTAATAATTTTAATTCTAGTAAAATTAAAAGATTATTTAATAGTTGGTCAGCCTCACTTTTGCCCAAAGGGCGATTAAGTATTATCTCGGGCAGATCTTTTAATTCATCACGGCTTCTGATATTAGCTAAGCGATGATAAAGTTTAATCCGTTCATTTTCGTCGGGTATTAATTCAGGCGAGATGCGACCTTCTAAAGGTAATCTCAAGGTTACTTCTGGTACTTCTGGTAAAGGTTGTCCAGTTCTTAACTCTTCAATAGCTTGGGTAATTAAGCGGCTATATAAATGAAGCCCCACTGCTGCAATTTCGCCGTGCTGTTCAGTGCCTAAGATAGAGCCTGCACCTCTTAACTCCATATCTTTTAAAGCCACTTGCAGGCCACTACCTAATTCTTTAGCTTCTGCTAATACCGCCAAACGTTTTTGAGCCATAGGTGAACTGGTTTTTTGATTAAAGAAAAAGTAAGCAAATGCTTGGCGGTCGTTTCTACCTACTCGACCCCGCAATTGATAAAGGTCAGCTAAGCCGAAAGTTTCGGCATCTTCGACAATTAAAGTATTAACATTGGGTAAATCTAGACCATTCTCAATAATAGTGGTAGTTAGTAACAAATTAATTTTTTGTGTGTCAAAATCATGCATAATTTGAGCTAAATATTTTTCTGGCAAACGGCCATGTGCTACTCCGATTTTTACTTTAGGCAAAATTTGTTGCAGGCGCATTAAAGTAGCTGGTATTTTGGCAATACGATTAACCAGATAGTAAACTTGCCCCTGACGTTTTAATTCTCGGTTCACTACCTCTTTGATAACCTCGGGATCATAAGGCGTGAAAATAGTGGCAATAGGCAAACGTCCCCAAGGTGGAGTAGTAATCATACTTAAGTCTCTTATTTCAGACAAAGCTAAATGTAAAGTTCGCGGTATAGGCGTGGCCGATAATGATAACACATGCGAAGAGGGTTTTAATTTCTTTAATATTTCTTTTTGTTTGACACCGAATCTTTGTTCTTCGTCAACTATTAATAAACCCAAATGGGGTATATTAATATCTTTAGATAATAAACGATGTGTGCCGATGATAATATCAATTTCTCCGCATGCTATTTTGTTTACAATTTTTTTAATCGTCGCTGGCTCTTGGATGCGGCTCAAAATAGCAATTTTCACTGGCCAACGAGCCAGACGTTTACTAAAAGTATCAAAATGCTGTTGTGCTAAGATAGTGGTAGGTGCGAGTAGAGCTACTTGTTTGCGGTTAAGTACCGCCCTAAAACTGGCTCTAATAGCTAATTCGGTTTTGCCAAAACCAACATCGCCGCAAATTAATCTATCCATTGGCTGTTCTCTTTCTAAGTCAGCAGAAATTTCCGCCCAAGCTTTTAATTGGTCAGGTGTTAATGGCCAAGGAAAGCTGTCAGCTAGTTCTTGTTCTTCAGCATAAGATTGCCAGGGATCTACCTTAGCTACAGCTCGTTTAGCATAAAGTTCCAGTAATTCGCGCGCTACCACACCCGCTTCTTCTTTAATTTTTTTAGTTACTTGATACCAGGCCGTGCCGTGCAGACGGTGTAATTTAGGATGTGGTTGACCGATATAACGCGACAATCTGTCAGCATTTTCTACCGGGACAAACAGTTTATCGTTTTCTGCATACTCAATAACAAAATAATCATTTAGCGCCATTAATACCTTCGCTAGATAAACTTAAAAAACGGCCAATTCCATGATCAATATGGACTAAATAATCGCCCCTCTTTAAATGATCCAGCGGTAGATAAATATAATTTGACCCCCAAGTTCGCTGTTGCCAAGCTAAATTACGGTCACTTAAGTAAGTAATTTTATTTAAATAGTCACGAAAGCCGGTAAGTAAAGGTCCTATTTCTTCATCAACGGTTGTAATTTGGCAAGAGCTAGATAATTTTTCCAGATAACGTTCGGTACGTATAGGTTCTCTGGTAAAGATGGTAACTTTAAAATTATTAGCTAATTCTTGTTTAATAAAATTTTGCACTTCTTCCCAACGTCCGCCAAATAGCGGAGTAGATTCAATCCAAACTAACCCTTGGTTAAAAGGATTGGCAGTTAATTGTTTGATTGGCTTATCGCCAGTATGTTGACTAACAGCGTTAGTCGGACAAAATAGCAGGCAATTTTTAGTAAAATAATCAATCACATTAATATGAGGAGATGGTTTTAATTGTATTGGTATTACTGTTAAGTTTTTAATCGGAGTACGCTTGTCAGTAATCAAAGACTTTTTAATTAGGCCGCTAATATTATTAGCAGTGAATTCAATTTCTATTAATTCTAGATTATCTATACACAAATCGATAAAGCCACCACGTTTGTTATACCAGCCGCCGCAATCAGCCAATGGTCCTGGTTGATAGCCGAGATTAGTGAGCAATTTTAATAGATTAGTCGGGCTAATTTTTTCACCTAATTTTAATTGGAGTAGACAAGATTTTAAAACAGCCGGTTCAGGTAAAGGCAGACTCAAATGGTCATTAGCGCCTAAAATAAAACCACGTGGGGTAGCGTTGGCTTGAAATTTATAAAATTCTTCAGGAAAAAGATAAAAAGGCGAGGAGATATTTAGTTTCTTTTTCCAAAAATTAAGTAGTTTTACGGCTTGTTCTTTTTCTCGATGGTCATTAACAAACCAAAAAATTCCATCGGTAAATTGCTTGCTTTGGAGATGCCAGGCCAAATAAGCTAAAGCTGACAAGTTGAATGGCAGTTTAAGGTTCAACTTATCTGAAGTGGTAAATTTCTGCTCCAAGCTTAGTTGGAGAGAGTTGTTTTTTTTACTAGACACAAAGGTAATAAATAACTCTTGACAAGGGATAGACTTTTTGCTAAGGTTTTCTAAATCCCTATAGCTATTTTAGAACAAGATTGTCTTTCGTCTTCTGCTTGTCAGCGGTAATCTTTCGCGACCCCTCCTAAAGCGAGAGATGGCCTACAAAGATTAAG
>JBBIVB010000028.1:0-9606 GCA_037439965.1 Candidatus Veblenbacteria bacterium
AGAAGACGGTAGGTATTCACTCTAGATATTCACAACCTTAAATAAAAGGTGGTGTATTTTTATTACTCATTATATTTGGCCATAGTAAGTTGAGCTCCTTGGACTAAAGCCAACTTCAGACGGGAGACGGCCTTGCTTAAAAACAATGGCAAGGTTTCTTGTTCGCTTTGGGTAAAATTTGCTAGAACATATTGGTCAGCTGGCGTTTCCGTTGGTGGTCTGCCAATACCTAATCTGAATCGCCAAAAATCCGAATTGCCTAATTCTTCTATAATACTTTCCACACCCCGATGCCCAGCTGAGGAGCTTTGCCAAGATAGGCGAATAACGCCAAAAGGCAAATCAAGCTCATCGTGCACCACCCATAAATTATTAGTAGGTACTTTGTAAAAGTTAACCAATTTAGACACTATCAGACCGCTTTCGTTCATCATAGTAAGTGGACGAACCAATTTTACTTCATGTTGGCCAATAGTTATAGTGTTCACCAAAGCACGGTTTTGCCATTTATCCCAAGCAGGCTCTGGCGAAGTAGCTTGAGCCAATAATTGTACCACCATCGCCCCCAAGTTATGTCTAGTGGCGGCGTAAGCTGGCCCCGGATTTCCCAAACCAATAATTAATTTCATAGTAGTAACTTTGAAAATAATTATACACCTCGACGGGTTAAGACCTCGATTTTAATAGGTAAATACTTAAGACGGCTTATTTTTTGCTTGATAATTTTTTCCATTAGGGGTGCTAAAGCTGTTGGCACATTATCTTTCCCCTTTAATATTATACGAAAAGATGGTGGTTTGGTGCTAGTTTGTGAAAATTTCAAAAAGTCAAAGCGGGGATTGGTGTGCAAAGAATATTTTAAACTATGAATTAATAATTCTTCTTCTGCTTGACTCAATTGGCTTTGGTATTGTTCTATTAATTTGATAACAGTAGACAACAGATCAGCTAATCCTTGTTTGGTAATAGCCGAAGTAAAAATTACCGGTACCCAACTTAGCATCGGTAGCCATCTAGCCAGCTCAGTCTTTTTGGTTTTTATTAAAGATTTTTCAAGCAGATCGCTTTTATTAAAAGCAATAACGGTTGGTTTGGCTTGAGCCCGGATTAAACCGCCCAATCTTTGGTCCTGCCAACTTAAAGGTTGGGAAGCGTCTAATACCAAAATAATTATTTGAGCTTGGTTTAGATTATTAATAGTTTGGGCAATACTTTTAGCTTCAATATTGTTAGCCGCCGTGGTTCTACGTCTTAAGCCGGCAGTATCTATTAAGCACCAGTTAAAATTATATTTATTAAACCAACTTCTTTGGCTATCACGAGTAGTATGTGGAGTTTTGTGAACTAGCGATCTTTCTTCGCCAGCTAGAGCATTAACCAAAGAGGATTTACCAACATTAGGCTTGCCAATCACGGCTAAATTCGTAGTTTGAGGGACATTGGCAGAATTAGTTAAGCGGCTTACTATTTCATCTAGTAAATCGCCAGTACCGGAGCCATTTTTACTAGAAACTAATATGGTTGGTAAGCCTAATATTTTTTTATTAGTGTAACTTAATCTTTGTTTTGGGCTTTCTACTTTATTTACCACCAAAATAACTTTTTTGATAAATGGTTTTAGACGGCTGAATATTTTTTTATCTTCACTCACCAGTCCATATGTGCCATCAATTAGCCAGATTAATAAATCTGCTTGTTTTAAGATGCGGGTTAGTTGTTGATTAATAATTGACAGCAAACCATCTTGATCATTTTTTTTCAAGCCAGGATTGTCAGCCAGCCAAAAGGTTTTGCCGCCCCAAGCCAAAGGTACTATATTGGTATCTCTAGTCGTGCCGGCTTCTTTAGCAGTAATAGCAAAATCCTCACCGGTTAGCCGGTTAAATAAGGTAGATTTGCCTACATTAGTTCGGCCAATAATTGCTACCAAAGGATGCAGCATGTTTTAGTTACTAATAAAGTCGTCGCCCAAGATGATTAAAAAATCTTCGTTTTGCCGAGGGTTTGTGCCTGAAGTGAGAGTAGTTTTATAACCTAATAATTTTTCTAAAGTTTTTTGCGAGGCTGGTTTTTCATTAGAGCTAATTTTATATATTAGAGTAGTAGGGTAATTCTTAGTCTCAGCATTACCATAGGCTATTACTGACAAACCTTCGTTAGTTAGCCAATAAGCGGTTTGTTCAGCTAAGCCGGGTTGGTTAGTTCCATTCTCAATTATTATTTTAGCTTGTTCTTTAAAAACAGTAGCAGTTTTTAGTAAATCTCGAGTAATTATTTTTAACTCATTATAATCTCCGTTTTTGGGTATTAGTAAATAAGCACCATCTTCGCCCCTGGTTTCTATTAATGCTCCTCCAATAGGGGAAGTGTCAAGGATGCGATGGTAAATTGTATTCGTATCTAAATTTTTTAATAAATTAGCTAGTTTTAAAATTTCCCAAGTTTCTAAATTGGTTTCAATATTATTTTGAAAAGACTGATAGAGTTTAATTATTAAATTAGGATTTAGAAAATTAGATAGTTTTAGTAATTTTTGTTTGATGGCTATGATTACCTGTTGTTGCCGTTTAGCGCGAGCAAAATCTGAACCTTGGCCATCGGAGCCGTGTCGCGATCTCACATATTGTAACGCTCGCTCTCCCGATAAAAGCTGTTCCCCAGCATCAAAACTAATAGTGGTAACTTTACCATCTGCCGTAGGATATTCATTATCGACAAAAGCATGTTCCACGTTTATTTTTATTCCACCTAATTGGTCTATTAAACCAACAAAGCCGGCAAAATCAATACGCAAATAATAATGTATAGGTAAACCAAAAGTATCAGCCACCACCTGGCTAGCCAAAATAGCTCCGCTGCCTTTTTGTTTGGCTTCACCAAAGGCATTAGCGTTATTGATTTTCCTCCAGCCAATATCTGGTATATAAGCCGAGAGGTCGCGTGGTATAGATAAAACAGCTGTCTCGGTGGTTTTAGGATTTAAGCTTACTAGCATCATACTGTCGGTTAGATATGGCCCATCATGTTGAATTCCACCCATACCTAAAAGCAGGATATTAATTCGCCCCTCTGATTCGCCTTTAAGTTCTTTATCAGAGCTTGCAACCAAACGTATAATATTTTCCCAAACAGAATGTTTATTCCACTCTGCTAAGGTGGCTTGAACATGAGGTTGTTTTGACCACCACGTTAAAACTCCCAAAATTAAGATTAAGAGGAAGTATAAAATAAATTTTCCCCTCATAGTCTCTTTTGGTGTGGGTGGCTGGGTTATTTGAGGTGATAAATCCATAACGTATCTTTACAGACGCGTAGCTAGATGGTAACATTGGCGTTGTATTTGTGTCAATAAGACCGTTATTTAAAAGGAAGTTTAGCTAAAGGAAGTTTTAGAAGTTTAGCTAAAGTATCAAAAAAGAAAGGTATTTACCTTGCTACCTTTTAGCGCAGTCGCGAAAGCTTAAGTTGACTAGAGTTTATGTCTCGCATATCTGCCTAGGGCGGATTATACAAGGTTTACATCCCGAATAACTTTGGACGGTTAGCTCAGCGGTAGAGCACTGCATTCACATTGCAGGGGTCGCAGGTTCAAATCCTGCACCGTCCACCAAGTGTACGAGATGGGTCCGCAAAGCTCTCTCTTTGGGTTTCAAGTCCAGCTATGACTGCCACAAACCAGTTTCCAAAGTGCCAATTAAAATAACCATCTTCATTATTAGAAAATAAAATTTATGGATTATAAAAACTCGCCAGATTTTAAAAAAGGAATGTTGAGTGATATTAAAATAGCTCTAATATTTTTATGGGAGTTAGTTAAAGTAGTGATTATTTCTTTAGCTATTATTTTACCCATTCGTTACTTTTTAGTGCAGCCTTTTTATGTTAAAGGGCAATCTATGGAGCCTAATTTTTTAGAGCACGATTATTTGTTAATTGACGAACTATCTTTTAGGTTACGCGAACCCGAGCGAGGTGAGGTGGTAATTTTCCGTTATCCTAGGAATCCTTCAGAATTTTTCATCAAGCGCATAGTAGGTTTGCCTGGTGAGCATTTAATTGTGAACAATGGCAAAGTTTTTATTGTCCAAACCGATAATAAACTTACTGAGCTTAATGAATCATATTTATCAGCTACTACCTTGACTTCTGGTAACATTGACGTTTTATTAAAAAACGATGAATATTATTTATTAGGTGATAACAGAGATTTTAGTCTTGATTCCCGTAGTTTTGGACCTATTAAAAAAAGTTATATTATCGGTCGGGTTTGGATTAGAGCTTGGCCGGTGAAGAGGTGGTTTTGGTTTGCCACATCTCCTTAGATAAAATTTTTATAACAATATGTCTGTTAGCAATCAACCAGCTAAAATTGAAGATAAAAAAGCTACTCCTACTAAAAAAGTAACTACCCCCCAATCAGTGCGCGGTATGCATGATATTCTACCCATAGATTGGCCGTGGTGGCGATTTATTTTATCAACTACAGAAGAAATAGCTTTAAGCTATGGTTTTGAACACATTGATACCCCTATTTTAGAAAAAACCGCTTTATTTACTAGAGCCATAGGTAGTAATACTGATATTGTAGAAAAAGAAATGTATTCTTTTGTAGATAAATCAGGCGATCATTTAAGTTTACGGCCTGAATATACCGCCAGTATTGCTCGGGCTTATATTGAACATGGTATGATTTCTCTACCGCAGCCGGTAAAATTATATGCTGTAGGACCGCTTTTCCGTCATGAGCGTCCGCAAGCTGGCAGATACCGACAGCACTGGCAAATAAATTTTGAAGTATTAGGTGAAGCTGATGCTCTAGTAGATAGCCAGGTGATTATGGCCGCCGCCGCTTTATTTAAGAAGCTAGCTTTGCCTGTTACTTTTAATATTAATAGCGTTGGTTGCCCCACTTGCCGACCTAAGTATCGACAGGTGTTGTTAGATTTTTATAAAGCTAAAAAATCAGACTTATGTGAGGATTGTAAACAGCGATTACAACGCAATCCTTTGCGGCTGCTTGATTGCAAAGTAGAATCTTGTCGAGCTTTAAACAGAAATGCTCCGCAGTTAGTAGATTCTTTATGTGAGCCTTGTCGCAATCATTTTGTAAAATTACTTGAGCATTTAGATGAAATAGAATTAACTTACGAGCTTAATCCTTATTTGGTTAGGGGTTTAGATTATTATACCCGCACGGTGTTTGAGGTTTGGGGGGAGGAAAAGGCGGAATCTTCTTTAGGCGGCGGTGGCAGATATGATAATTTGTTAGAGGAGTTAGGTGGTCGTGCTACGCCAGCTATAGGTTTTGCTTTGGGTATTGAGCGTATAGTTACTGAACTTAAGCGTAAAAATCAAACTGCTCCAGCCTTACCTAAACCAGACATCTTTATTGCTTCTTTGGGTGATGTACCAAGGCGTAAAGCCTTAAAATTATTTGAAGAGCTAAGGGAGTCTGGAATTAAAGTAGCAGAAAGTTTTACTAAAAATAGTTTAAAAGGGCAATTAGAAATAGCAAATAAATTAGGTGCCAGTTTTGCTCTTGTGTTAGGGCAAAAGGAATTGATGGATTCCACTATTATTATTAGAGATATGGAGAATGGCATTCAGGAAACGGTTGATTTACATAAAGTGGTAGCGGAGATTACCAAACGATTAAGCCAGAAATCTAGTTTAACTACATTAGTTTAAGTAATTAAACGCGCGTGGTATTTAATCTGCTCAAAGTGTGGTGAATTGACCCAAAACTTGCATACGATGGTCATTTATGTATTATGTATTGGTATGGTTAAGTTTTTGATGTATAATAAAGCGTTCTTTAACAAAATAAGTTTATCTCTACTAATTTGGTCGAAATAAAAGTTTTGGTTAGTTTGTAGTTTGGTAGAGATAAGCTAAAAATAGGGTTATAAGCATTAAAATAAGGTTTGTCTCTGCCAATAAATAACAAATGTTAAATAAATAAAGAAAGGGTGATTATGATGGAAAAGATATCAATAACATCAGCAATCAAAGCTCAACAAAAACAAATCAAACGTTTTATCTAAGATGCTGTTGACTATGGAGTTGAACGGGCCTTAGTTGAAGTTTAAACCAATCAAGATGGTTGGCAAAACGTTATTGAAAGAAGCAATGAATTGAAAACCAGGTTGGAAAAATTTATTGTTGCTACTGTTCGTGAACTTTGTCTTCTTTTACCTCTTAGAGAGTGGCAGGAATTTTACCGTATAGAGTTCGACCTAGAAGTTAATTTTTCTGATCTTATTATTCCGCCACGGCAAGATGGTTTTGGCCGTTTATTGGTTATAGCCTCTGGTATCATCTGTGAACAGGTATTCCAAAAATGCTGTTTCCAGTTCAATGCCTGGAAATACACCGATAGCAATCTTGATCAAGTAGTGCTGATAAATGATCGCATTAATAAAAAAACCTATGCCGTTTGGGTGCGCGGTAGAGTGGAAGCTAATCAAGAGTTAAAAAACAGATCAGCCAATCAGTTGTCTCGAGAAAAAATCTAGGGGATTACTCATTTGGAGCTTAATCTATGAGTTGAAATATCATAAGGAAACAGGCAAGCATCTGGACGTTCAGAATGTCACGCTCTGTAGCGGTTCTCGTGGTTCGGATGGCCGAGTGCCAGGCGTCGACTGGTGCGGCAACGGGCTGCGCGTCGATTGGTATGGTCCTGGCTTTACCGGTGGTCATCTGCGCGCCCGTGTCGTAGTTTCGTAATTTACCCTTGTAATTTTAACTTGTACCCTTTTTTAAAACAAACCGAAAGGAAAAAATCAATACCCCAAAGCATATTTATCGCTTTGAAATTTTATTATAATAAACATTGGCTAAGATAGTCGGTCCGCATTAATTTGGGTGAGATAGCGGTTTGCCAGAAAATTTACGAAAGCTGCTCGCTTGGTTCTAGGGAGTGTCTCTGATGTTAATTGGGGCGTCTTAAAACGTAGCTCACTGCTGGTGAGATAACTCAAGTAATTTTGTATAAGATTGCTAGTGATTATGTAGCATTTTTAAAGCAAGGTACTTTTCCGTTTTAGGTTGCAGCATTATGGTAGTGGTTAATTCCAAAATTTCCAAACAAATATTCTCAATTTTTAGGTGAATACCAAAATAGTCGCGTTTAGGCAATTTTTTACCCAAATTGATTTATACAGATTATCAATTTTATGAACCAAAGGTATGCTAATGATATCGGGAGTATTGGTAGGAGTAAAATTAGTCATAATATTTTCCAACAAATTGTTAGTTTAGAAAATTTATTTTTAGCTTCACGGGAGTTTAGATGTGGTAAACGAAATAAATTAGATGTCCAATTATTTAAGTTAACTTGGAAGATAATCTTTTCCAAATTCGGAAAGAATTAATAACAGGCATATATCAGCACGATCCTTATATCTCTTTTTATATTACCGATCCTAAATTAAGACATATACATAAAGTTAGTGTGAGAGATAGGATAATTCATCAAGTTATATTTAGAGTTTTATATCCTTTATTTGATAAGAGTTTTATTCACGATTCGTATTCTTTTGCCGGGTAGACAAAGGTACACATAATGCAGTTAATAAATTAGAGTTATTTCTACGTTGTGCCGATCAAAACTATAGTAAACCAACTTATGCTTTAAAATGTGATATTAAAAATTCTTTGACAGTGTTAATCAGGCTATACTTTATAAATTGATTCAGAGAAAAATAAAAGATGGGAAGATTCTTAATCTGACAGAGTGCATACTTAAAAGTTTTTATGTAGAAGCTGGCGAGGGGTTGTCTTTAGGAAATGTAACTAGCCAGTTGTTTGCTAATATTTACTTAAATGAATTAGGTTGGTTTGTAAAACATCGGTTGAAAATAAAATATTATCTTCGTTATTGTGAAGATTTATCTTGCTAGATAATAATCCGGAATATTTATTAAAGTTAATGCCTAAAATTAAATAATTTTTAATAGCGGTTTTAGGATTAGAATTACACTAAAAGAAAATTATTATTCGCAAAGTTAGTCAAGGGGGTGGACTTTTTAGGTTATGTTAGTTTGCTGCATTATCGGATTTTGAGAACAAAAACCAAAAGGCGGATGATGAGAAAATTAAGCAACCAACCGATGAGTTTTAAGCAAGGAAATATCTCTGCCATCACTTTTAATCATTCGGTCTAATCGTACCTTGATTTACTAAGCATTATGGGGATTATAATTTAAAGTAGTTAGTAGCAGGTAATTTTTTAGAATCTTGATTGACACTAGCGGAAAAAATAGTTATAATATAGATAGCTATTTTTCTAATTATTAAATTTTTATATCTTGAATAGGGAGGTGACAATTTTGTGGTTGAGGTTAAACGTAAGGAGCATGAATCAGTAGAAAGTTTAATCAGACGCTTTAATAAACGAGTACAACAATCAGGAATTATTTTACGCGCCAAAAAGCGACGTTTTTATGAAACGCCCCGTACTAAAAGGGAGCTAAGACAAGCTGCGGTGCGTGGACAAATGATAGCTAAACGTAAAGAGTATTTGCAAAAAACTGGGCAACTAACAGAAGAAGAGTTAAAGAGCAACTCAACACGGGTACGTAATTTATTAAAACGCGGTTTACCTAAATAATATAAAAATTATGGTTAATATTCTCGAGCGGATAGACGCCGAGTTAAAGCAAGCTTCAAGAGAGCATAATGACTTGCAGGTTTTGGTTTTGCGTACACTTAAAAGCAGTTTACATAATCAAGAAATTAAACTTCGTAGCCAAAAGCAAGAATTAACAGAAGATGAGGTAATTAAGATTTTTCGTAGCGAAGTTAAAAAAAGACAAGAAGCCGCCGAGTTATATCTTAAAGGTGGTAGAGATGAGCTAGCTTCCAAAGAGTTAGCAGAAAAAGTCATTATTGAAAAATTTTTACCAACCGCGCCTACTATCGAGGAGGTAAAAAAAATGGCTACCAAACTTAAAATAGAACTTAATCTAACTAGCCCCAATGAAATTGGGAAATTAACCAAAGCTTTACTTTCCCAGTTTGGTTCTAATTTAGATGGTAAAACCGCCAGTAACGTAGCCAGAGAAGTTTTAGCTAATTAGTTTCTAATCTTATTCTAATCTTATTATGATTAATTTAGCTAACAAATCATTAATTTATAAGAGATGGTTTTTTGTGGCTTTAGGTATGGTGTTATTAACTGTGCCGTTAGTAGTTTTTGCACAAACTAATGGTGGACTGGCTAATTTAAGCGGTAATGTAAATTTAGGAATGAATTTGGATTTAATTCAGACTATAGGAAAACTTATTAACATTTTTTTAAGCATTTTAGGCGTGATTGCTTTGCTTATAATTTTGTATGGTGGCATAACTTGGCTTCTGTCTCGTGGTAATCCAGAGCAAGTAGCCAAAGCTAAAAAAATTATCTCTGGCGGTATAATAGGTTTAATAATAATCCTATCTGCTTTTGCGTTAGCTAGCTTTATTTTTAACAAGTTAAGTGAGGCTATCAACGGTAAGGAAGGTGGTCCAACTGTATGTCCTGATGGAACTCCGCCTCCTTGCTTAGGTACTTTTCCAGGCTCTGAATATTTGCGTGTTACTACCTTTAATCCTACTCAAGAT
>JBBIVB010000029.1:0-9199 GCA_037439965.1 Candidatus Veblenbacteria bacterium
AATCATCATCTAATTCCGTGGTTATCATTTTGGCAGTAGCTATTAAATCAGCGCCGCTAAAAGAATCTTTAGCTGTTACGGTGCTAGATTTAGCTAAGACTAAAATTTTATCAGCATCTTCTGGTAAGGGGGTTATCGCTACCTCAAAAGAAGCTTCGGGTTTAGTAAATTTAAATCCAGCGCCAGCTGGTAAACGATTCAACTGCCAACGTACCTGCCTAGTATTATAATTATAAGTTAGTGGCTGTCCAGCCGAAACATTAGTTTGCCCAGTCCAGATAACTTCTGGCGGTAAAGTCGTAGTTACTTCTATATCTGTTGCATCATTTAAGGTATTGGCTAAACGCCAATAAATAACATAGGTGGTGGTAGCGCCAACTTTGGGTGGTAGTGGACCTGAACCCACTTTAACTAACTGGTCTGTATAATAACGTCCATCTGCTTGTAATAATATTTGAGTATTAATTTTAGTGGTTACAATATTAGAAGTAGTATTCATAGTCTGCTGACTAGAGCCGACTAATTGTTTAGCTTCCGCCTCCACCCTTGACTCAAAACTATAAGGTGCTTGACCGTCTTGTGGCTCAAAACCAACTACCTTTAAACGAAAAGTGATATTACCCGTAGCTCCCGGTTCTAAATTAGCTAACTCAGGCATAGTTTCCTTATTCCAGGTGACTCTACCTAGAGTTTGATCAAGCTGACCTTGATTATCTGCCTGCCAAGTAGTCCAGTCTAATAATGTTTTATCTAAATTAGCACGCAAAACAACGTCTGTTAAGGCTACAGTACCTTCATTAGCAAACCGTAAATTAAAATCTAACTGTTCTCCCCAATCAGCATAACTAGTCAAACTTACTTGATTAACAACTAAATTTAAAGTTAAATGATTTTCTATTAAATCAACCATTAATTTCTTTTCCTCTTGCACAGTTAGATTACTATTTTCATCTAAGATACCTACCGCTACTGCGAACTCTTGTTCCCCTCCTTGGGCAGCATTAGTAAATTTACCAGTAACTTCCAACTCCCCTTTGCTTTTAGGTTCTAAATCTGGTAATTTCCATAAATTATTTTGACCAATAATGCTTTCTAAACTTGGTAAAGTTAATTCAAAACCAGTAGGCATAGTTAACTTTAAAGCCAGATTAGTTAATTTATCAGTGGAGGTGTTATTATAAGATATTTTTAAAGATAATTCTTGGTCGCGTGGTAATTGGGGCGGAGCTTGAACCTTCATATTAATCACCGACGCCACTAATTGCGTAGTAAAAACGGCGGTTTTAGCAAATTGAGCTTTAAAATTAGCTGGCTGGTAAGTAAACAATGCGCTGATTTCTTTACTTTCTCCTACCTCGCCCACTACTTGTAATTTTAAAACTAATTCGCCAACACTATTAGCCGGAATAATACCTAAGTTAAATTTATTTTTAGCCTCATTAGCTGCTGGTTTTGAAACCTCCTGTACTGTTATACCTTCAGGATAACGGAATTCTAATTCCGCTTCTAGCAAGTCTACGCCTTGATCGTTATGCCAACTTAAAATATACTCACTTATTTGACCAGAAGGCGCAGTGGCTGGCCCTACTAATTTTATATTAATAGCTTCTTCACCAAATTTGGCACCTTGGCCACCGTCAAAAAAAATATACCAAACACCTACTCCAATAAGTAACAATAAAATAATAATTATAAAAAACAGCCAGCGTCTTTGGCGAGAAGCTTTTTTACGTAAAGTATTAAAATCATCATCTCCTGAACTACGATAAATTTGTGCCAATTCCCGCTCGGCTATTTTGGGTATATTAATTTGTCTTTCAGATAAGGTATCAAGGTTTGGTCTTTTGGGCATGAAAATAAATTAAAAATTAAATATCAAAAATCAAAATTATTTTATTATTATTCAATTTTAATTGGTCATTTTGCATTTTGATTTTTACATTTTATTTCGTTAGACTATTAAAATTTAAATGTAATAATCTCATGGCAGATAATATCTTCTAGTGACTAACTATATCTATAGAATACTACGTAAAACTTTTAATGTGTAGATAGCACGGCCAGCTTGACCTTGCACATAATCAATTAAAAAGGCGAGTAATGCTTGAGGTAATTCTTTATCTGGTGGTTCGGCAAAACTGGCTAGGGCGTGCAGATAACTTAAATCCTCGTTGTTAAGGGTAAAGATATTTGGCTGTTTGGCTAAACACTGCTGATGAAAAAAACTATGCTCTTTAAAACTGAAGATCACTGGTTCGGCTAACTCGCCTTGACAGCTACTGCACCTGGTAACCTGAATGGCTAAACCAGTAATTTTAAGTAACTTATATATATAACGCCCCAAAAGTGACCTAGCTTTCAATCGCCAGCCTTCTGACTTATAGGACAAATACTTTAATTGAGCTAAATGAACCTCTAAATTAGCAAAAATTTTTTGCTCCGGTTCGCTAGCTACAGTTAAAGCGTCGGTAATTTCTAAAATACTGGTTCCGAGCATCGCTGTTGGCAAATGATACGGTGGTTTTAAAAAAAATTGTTGCACTGTGGCGCCAGCTATTTTATCGTACCGACGGCCAGAGGCTATCATTAGTTCTAATTTAGCAAAAGGCACTAAATGTGGTGAAAGTTTAGATAAAATCTTACGCGAACTGATAGCTACTGCCTCAACTTTCCCTCGCCGTTCAGTAAACAAAGTATATAGGCGGTCGTTTTGACGAAAACCCGACGCCCGTAAAACAAATCCGCTGGTAACAAAAGTAGACATTGTTTAAAAAACTATTCCTCCTTTACTTCTCTTTTCTCTTCTCTTTCCTTTAGTATCTCTTTATAAACTGCTAAAAGTAGTTGTTCATTATTTACCTGATTGACTGGATCGAATTTATAATTAAATTTATCAGCAATATTTCTCCTCCGACCATGCTGCAGGTCTGATATTTGCTTTTTTAAAAAATCATCAGAAGCGTTAACTAAGCACTCTTTAGTATCATTAACAAATTTTTTCCATTCTGACTTAATATCATCAATTTGTTCGACTGTTGGCTCAAGTCTTACCGACCCATCTTCCTCAAATATCAATTTCGCCCAACCGGCTAATAATTCTTTTTTATGTATTTCTTGTTCTACCATCATTCTCTCTTCATTAGTTAATTTTTTGCTCATTCCTTTTTCTTTAATAACCTCCTCTCTTAATTCTGCATAACCTCTTTTCTTATTTTCTGCATCTAAATCATCTTGAGCTACCTCTGATATGGATAATGTTTCTCTGGTATTCATAAAATTTATTAATTCTTAACTAAATTAATTGTTATCTTCATACCAGCAATTTCTATTTTTTCTGATAAATTATCTTTAATATAATCAACTTTATAGGCAATAGTATTTTTAATAATTTGTTTCTCATTGGCTCTCAGAATTTTAACAATATTATCGGGTGCTGATATTTTTAAATTAACTTTATCTTTTATCGTTAACTTTTTTTCTTTTCTCAAAACATTTACTTGGTGAATAAATTCGCGTACCAAACCCATAGCTTTTAGTTCATCATCTACTATAGTATCCAACTTAGTAACATCGCCCTTGACCACCTCTAAAACATTAACTTCATCGCCAATAATTGTTCTCAAACTATCACTAAAATCAACTGCTGTGATTAGCCTTCTTAATGGCTGTCTTATTTTAATACCTGCTTTAGCCCTTTCAGCTAAAGCTTGTTCGACTACTTCACGTCCTTTAGTCATCTCTTCAAGAATATTATCATCAAATTTACTCTTCTCTGGCCAATCTTCTAAATGCACCGACTCTTTACTACCACGGACTCGCTGATATAATTCTTCGGCTATAAACGGTGTAAAAGGAGCAAGTATGATTGATAATTTTTTCAGCACAAATCCTAAAGTAGCGCGCGCCAACTCTTTATCTTCGCTCTCTTCCTTAAATCGCTCACGACTGCGCCTCACATACCAAGTTGATAATTCAGTAACAAATTCAATTATTTTTCTTCCCGCCTCAGTAACTTCATATTTATCTAAATGTTCAGTAACCTCATTAATTAACTTTTGCAACAAGGCTAAAATCCATTGGTCTAAAATATTTGTTACCACTGGTGCTGTAGCGGGCACTATCGCATCTTCTTTATATAATTCATAAAATGTTAAAACGTTCATTAAAATCAAAAAAGTTCGTTTCACTACCTCATCTACACCTATAGCGTCAAAATTTTTTGGCTCACCCGGCTGATTGGCTGTATAAAAATTAAAACGTAAAGCATCGGCACCATATTTATTAAAAATCTCCCAAGGGTCAACAACATTACCTTTGGATTTAGACATTTTTTGGCCGAACTTATCATTAATATGACCCAAACAAATTACATTTTTATAAGGCGGGATTTCTTTAATGGCTCCTGATTTTTTAAGTAACGCCGCTACAGCCAAAAGTGTATAAAACCAACCGCGGGTTTGATCAATGGCTTCAGCAATAAAATCAGCTGGATAGCTATTCGTTATTTGCTCTTGGCTATTTGCTAAATGTGGGTAACCCCATTGGGCAAAGGGCATTGAGCCTGAATCAAACCAACAGTCGGTTACTTCTAGCACACGCTTCATTTCACCATGACCGCACTTACAAGGCCAAGTTATCTCATCTATAAAAGGCTTATGGACATCAAAATCATCTGCCAACTTCTTGCCAGAAACCTTAGCTAACTCATTTAAACTTTCTATTACCACTTGATGATGACATTCGGTGTTAGTGCAAACCCAAATTGGCAATGGCGTTCCCCAATAGCGTTCCCGTGAAATAGCCCAATCTTTAACACCATCCAACCATTCGCCAAACCTACCCTCTTTGATATGCTCTGGATACCAATTTATTTTCTCGTTAGCCTGTTTCATTTCTTCCCGCAAAGCTGACATTTTTATAAACCACGATGGCTTAGCATAATAAAGTAACGGCGTGGAACAACGCCAGCAAAAAGGGTAATCGTGGGTGTACATTTCTTCTTTAAATAACAACCCGCGATTTTTTAAATCTTCAATTATTCCCTGTTCAACTTGTTTATCTTTAACAAATTTACCAGCCCATTTAACTACCTCTTTAGTAAAATTACCGTCCTCGTCAACAGTATGATATTTCGGCAAATCCACTCGCGCGCCTAAATTAAAATCATCTTCGCCATACATTACTGCCGTATGCACCACACCAGTACCATCAGTAGTAGTCACAAAGTCTGCTGAATAAATTTTATAGCTTGTTTCAGTTTTTAAATTCCTAATATCAAATAACGGTTCATATTCTAAACCAATTAAATTTTTTCCGGACAACTCCTCAACAACTTCAAATTCTTTATCAGACAAAATAACTAATCTATCTTTGGCTAAAATATAATTTTCATTATTAATTCTTACTTTAACATAGGTAATATCATTACCAACTGCTAATGCCACATTCCCAGGTAAAGTCCAAGGTGTAGTTGTCCATGATAGAATAAAAGTATCTTTCTCATTTTTAATCTTAAATCTTATATAAACCGAAGGCTCGGTAACACTTTTGTATCCCAAAGCAACTTCATGAGAAGAAAGCGCTGTACCACATCGAGGACAATGTGGTAAAACTTTATAATTTTTATACAACAATCCAGCTTCATGCACTTGTTTTAAAATCCACCATAAACTTTCAATATAATAATTTTCATAAGTTACATAAGGATGTTCTAAATCTAACCAAAAACCCATGCGCTCGGTCAATTTTTCCCAATCTGCTTTATATTTCCAAACATCCTCTTTACATTGGGCATTAAACTTGGCTACGCCATATTTTTCTATATCTGGTTTACCACGGAATTTCAATTCTTTCTCCACCTGCAATTCTACCGGCAAACCCTGAGTATCCCAGCCAGCTTTACGCTCCACGTGATAACCTTGCATTGTCTTGTAGCGCGGAATTAAATCTTTAAAAGCACGAGCTAACACATGATGCAATCCTGGTTTGCCATTAGCAGTCGGCGGACCTTCAAAAAAAACAAAGCGGCCATGGGGTGCTTTTTTTCCTAACGACTTTTGAAAAATATTATTCTTTTTCCAAAAATCAAGAATCTTTTCTTCTAACTCAGGAAATTTAATCATGATATTTTTATTATAATAAAAAACTTACAAAAAAACAAGGCCATTACATCCTAACTACTATAAAAAATGATAATTTATTCTATTTAAATAATCTGATTTTTATATCCTCCAACAAAAGGATATAAAAAAGAATCAAAGCGAATGATGAATAAATATCTAAAATAAATAAATAATAAAGCTTAATACCGTAACAATTAGTATATAAAGCTACTTCTTGTTACGTATCAATTATTCCATTTAGATTGATCAAACACTAAAAATGCTTGATTAAATTCTTCTATAGCCACTATTTAAAGCCACCTGTCTAAATTACTCTTCTGATCTGAGGCTTGATGATTATTTATCAACCAATCAATAAGGTTATTAACACGTTCATTAAACCCTCAAAACAATCAGTAATTGATCAATATTCTTCCTATCCAGAATGTGTTAATGCCTGCAAAGTCAATAACTCTTTCTTAATTCTATTAGTAATCATTTCTTTGTCTATATCTGTAATATTAAAATTACAACCAAATAATACATTTACCTTTTCACCTGGTTGTCATGTCTTTTCCACCCTCAATATAAGCGGGAACGATCGGTAAATTATGTCTAAGTGCTATAGTAGCCGCTCCTGTCTCAAGTTTATTTTCTGGCCCAAATCTATTTTTCCAAACTCCCTCCGGAAAAATTAATATCGGTTCGCCTGCTGCTACTACTAAATCAACTGCTTTGATAAAATCTCTATTGAAGCTACCGGAATTCTTCTTAATTTTAATTAGAATAAAACCAATCCCTTCAGACACACCTTTACCAAAAGGTTAGCCTAAATATTTCTGTATATAACGATATAAATTTTCCGAACACCAACCATCATCACACTTAGCAATAATCCTTAATTGTCTCTAGGTCTATTCAGATACTAATCATTCAAATATTAATGCATCAGGTGCCAATGCCGACTGTACAGATGCCTTACCTATGGTCTTAACATGATTGGCTGCCAACAAATAAGGTTTGTCTTATATCTCTAACAGGTTTTCAATACCAGCGTACTTTACCTCAAATTATTCTACCCTTTTCCGTGCATAATCAGGTGCGTGTTTAGCATTCTCCAAAAAATCTGCCCATTCGTTATATTAAATTATTATTAAAAAAACAACCAAAATAAATTAAAATTATTTCTCACATTCTTTCTACTACTTTTATTCCTAAAACTTCTAAGCCCGACTTTAAAACTAAAGCAGTGCGTTGTACTAACAATAAACGCAAAGAGCGTAAAGGTTCAACGGCTTTTAATACCGGCGCCTCGTGATAATAAGAATTAACTAAATTAGCTAATTCATATAAATAATTAGCCACCAAATGCGGAGAATTTTCCTTAGCGGCTCTGAGCAATGAGTCTTGATACTGTATTAATTTATGCAATAAATTCACATCCAATTCAATTAATATATCTGCATTAAAACGCAGAGATTTTAATTTGCCGGCTTTGCGTAAAATACTTTTAAGGCGAACATAGGTGTACTGCAAATATGGTCCGCTGTTGCCTTCAAAAGACATCATTCGTCTCCAATTAAAAGTAATGTCAGTAAGGCGATTTTGGGATAAATCATTATATTTTACTGCCCCCACACCAACAGCTTCAGCTACTTTAGCTTTTTCGCGGCGTCCAAGTTCGGGATTCTTTTTTTCTACTGTCCGCCAGGCTAAATCAACTGCTTTATTTAATAACTCTTCTAATTTTATAATCTCACCTTCTCTGGTTGACATTTTTTTACCTTCTTCGCCTAAAACCAAACCAAACTTAACATGGGTTAATTTAACTTTAGGATTACTAAAACCAGCTAACTTAACACAAGTAAATAACTGGTCAAAATACAAAGCTTGCTGATTGGCCACCACATAAAGCATTTCGGTGGGATGATACTTTTTAAGTCTAGCTTTTAAAGCAGCTAAGTCACGGGTGGCATAAAGCGAGGCACCATCTGATTTTTGTACCAGCATTGGAGTTATTTTTTCATCATCAAAAATTACTACTTGTGAACCATCTTCATTAATAGTAATTATTTTTTTAGCAACTAACTCATTTAACACTTTACGTAAACTTTTTTGATACTGACTCTCGCCTTCATAATAGTCAAATTTTACTCCTAAACGTTTATATAAATCATTAAATTCCCTTAAAGAATATTCTCTGAATAACTTCCAGGTTTGTAATAATTTTTTATTCCCTTGTTCTAAATTTTTAAAAGCCGCCTTAGCTTCATCTTCTAATTCAGGATGAATTTTGGCTTCTTTGTGAAACTTAACATAAATCCTTAGCATCTCATCAATGGGGGTGTGTTTTAATTGCACTTTGCTTCCCCATTTTTGATATGCCACTAGCAACTTGCCAAATTGTGTTCCCCAGTCGCCTAAATAATTCAAAGCTACTACCCGTGCTCCTAAAGCCCTATAAATATTAACCAAGGCTTGACCAATAATAGTAGAACGCAAATGCCCAACGTGCATTGGTTTGGCTATATTTGGCGCGGAATATTCAACTATAACTTTGCGTCCGCGATAAGGATTATATTTTCCTCTGCTCAATTCTCGCCAAATACTTTGAGGCGATAAAAAGAAATTAACAAAACCCGGTTCTGCAATAATGACATTAGTAAAATTCTTTCTAATAAAAGGTCGTTGTGCTAACTCACCAACTAGAATACCAGTAACTTGGCTGGTAGGAATTCCCCAACGTGCTGCTACTTTTAAGGCAATGTTGGTAGTAAAATCGCCGTGCCCTAATTCGCGTGGACAGCTAACATCTACTTCGCGTGTATCCAGTTGCCAGTGTTCTTTAACTACCACTGCGATTTCTTGTTGTAATTTTTTCATTAACATACCCAGTATACCAACTTCGCTCGTCAAAATTTAAACGAGAGAAATGTATTAATGGTTAAATTGTTTAATCTTGGATTATACATAAATGATGTAGAGATAGTTATTTTGACCACAGTTTAAATATCGAGGTTGTATTACGTGGCATAAGAAACACTTTTAGTATAAAAGATTATTGTATTTAAGCAAAATTAAAAACTCCGATAGTCCGC
>JBBIVB010000030.1:0-8951 GCA_037439965.1 Candidatus Veblenbacteria bacterium
GAAAATTAGTTAATTATTTTTCTACGACCTTACTTATAGTTTATTCCCCCCGACACTTTTTTGCAACAACCATTTTGTTAATTCGTCAATGCTAACCTCAAGAGCTTTCGCAATCTTCTTAAGTGTATCAAGCGTTGGATTCTGGTTTTTATCAGCTTCAATTTTGATAATCGTATTATTGGCGACATTGGCCAATGTCGTCGGCCAAAAACCTGAAAGTCAAATTCTGGTGCTGTATTCTTAAAATAGTTCGAACGCATTTCGCCGCCTGCGGCGGCGAGGAAGCCCCGCCTGCAAGCGCGGCTCCGCCGCGCCGATGATAATTTCAAGTTTTTCTTTGGCGGCAAATTATTTTCGGATTACTTTATACAAACGTATTGATAAAAATCAGCACTATGATTTTCACCAACCTTATAATCGCTAAATTCCTCGATAGATGCAAATCCGATTTTTGCAAGGAGATTTTTTACTTCTCCGCGCTTGAACGGATACAAAATGAGATAGCCTTTCTTTCTGGTTCACTCGTCAGTGTATTCCATTTTCACACGGCTATCGGAAATCTCAACCGGCTTACCATGAACTTTATCGCCGCAATAAACATACTTGCCGCTGTATTGAAAATCTCCTTGCAAAATTTTTTCTCGATTGTCGAGAATGTATTGATAATTTCTTTCATCAATTATGAGAACACCACCATTTCGTAAAATTCTTTTGAATTGGCGCAAGGTTTCTAACTGGTCTTTTTCGTTGAAAAGATATGTCAGCGAGTTGCCAAGTAAAATTACAGCGTCAAAACTTTCGGCTGGAATTTCGCTATCCAGCTTGCGCCAATCAAGAGAGGTTATTTTCAGTTCGACATTCTCGACCTTAGCGTTTTCTAACGCTTTATCGAGAAAAATCTTATCAATTTCATTATTCGTTACATCAAAACCTTGCTTGAGTAAATATATCGAATCGCACCCATCACCGAGAGAAGCGTCAAAAACCTTTTTAACTTTACGAGTATGAAATTGATTTACCAAAAAATTATCTTCGCCAGCTCTGCGTTTTTCCCAGTCAATAAATTCTCGCCACATAGAGACGAGATTTTGAGAATTATAATTTTCTGGTATGAGGTCTCCATTCATAGAATTAAAAATTTTCTTTCCCCCAAACGAAACCACCAATTCGTTTTTATCCCCAAAATTGAATACAAATTAATTGCCGAGCGAAGCGAGGCGAACCGAAATCGCTTGCAAAATTCTTACTGGTGCCGGGGAGAGGAGTCGAACCCCCAATCCCTTGCGGGAACATGGTCCTAAGCCATGCGCGTATACCAGTTCCGCCACCCCGGCCTTGAGCAAATTAACAATTATTTCTAATTCAATTATATCACATTGTCAAGTATTAGCTTGGCTACCATTTGACAAAATTAAAACTTAAAAACTAAGATAAATGAGATAAACAAAAATAAATTAGGAGCAAAAATGCCTACTTTTTTATCGGTAATTAATATATTAAATAATCAACAATATAAAACAAAAAGCGTATCTTTGTCAGCTGCTAATCAAGACGAAGCCCAAAGTAAACTTAAAATCTTTTTGGGAGAACAAAATTTTTTAATTAGTTCATTGGAGTATTTAACTTACACCAACTTGAATGAACCGTCTACTATAATAATATTACCTGATCCACCTAAAATAATGATACTAAATAAAAAAAACAAAAAATATGTCAAAAATGTAACACTTTTAATAGAATTAGAGCTGACTATTGTTCAAAATGCCATAGTGAACTACCAAAATAAATTTCTCTTGTAAACCTGATTTAAAAATCAGGTTTTTTATTTAAATTAATTTTGTTATAATTTCTTTATAATTTTTATACCTAAAGGAGGGTAAAGTATGAAAAAATTTTTTTATAATATTTTGCTCGCTGCTGTCTGGAGCGGGTTTTGTTTTTATCCTAACCAAACAGCGGCTTCATCTAATATTGTTATTAACGAGATTGCTTGGATGGGAACTTTAGCTTCGGCTAACTATGAATGGATAGAACTATATAACCCAACTAGCAATAATGTAGATTTAACTAATTGGACTTTAGTAGCCAACGATGGCTCTCCTAATATTCAACTAACTAACAGCATACCAGCTGGTGGTTACTTTTTATTAGAAAGAACCAGTGACGAAAGTGTACCCGGCATTACTGCTGACCAAATATATACTGGCGCTTTAAGCAATAGCGGCGAATATCTAATACTAAAAGACGACTTGGGTAATATTGTAGATAGCCTAGATCAATCTAGTGGCTGGCTAGCTGGTGATAATACTACCAAACAAACTATGGAAAGAACTGCCACCAACACTTGGACTAATAGTACTTTTTCTGGTGGTACTCCTAAAAATCAAAATAACACCGCTTCTACTCCAACTACTGAACCGGTGATAGAAGAACCAACTGCCCCGAACTCATCTAATTACCAGCCAACAGAGATAGAGGAAGGACAATTTAGATCGGGTGATATATTGATTAATGAATTTGTTTCTGACCCCCAAGATAATGAAGAAGAGTGGATAGAATTATACAATGCCTCTAATAAAATTATTAATTTGGATGGCTGGACTATTATTGATGGTAGCGGCAGCAAAACCTATTTAACCGGCACTTTGGGTATTAATGAAGATAACCGCTATTTAGTCATTTATTCACCTAAAGGTAATCTTAATAATGCTGGCGATAGTATCACTCTTAAATTTGCAAATGAAATTATTGACCAAATAAGTTATGGTAATTGGAATGATGGTAATATTTCTGATAATGCACCTGTAGCTCACGATCCTTTAAGTTGATCAAGATATCCTAATGGCTTAGATACTAACCAAGATATTAATGATTTTATTATCAGCGAGCCAACACCAGGCCAAACTAATTCCTCTGTCAAACTCGAATCGACAGAAGATGCTTCTATTATTTCTAATATTATTATAAACGAAATTTATCCTAATCCACCTTTAGGAGACCTAGAAAATGAATTTATTGAACTCACTAATATAGGACAAGAAGTAATAGATTTAGCGGGCTGGAAAATAACTGATGATACTAGCGCTTACTTTATATCTAGCAATACTTTAGTCTCGACTTATTTACCAGCCAATAGCTTTTTAATTTTAACCAGACCGCAAACTAAACTAATTTTAAATAATGCTATCTCGGAGAAAATATCACTTTACGACGCTCAGGGAAATCTAGTAGATAAAATTAGTTACTCCGCACCAGCACCCGAAGGACAATCTTGGTCGCGTCATTTTTCCAACTCTTGGAACTGGACTACTGACCCTACACCCGGGCAACCAAATCAAGTTTCTATACCTTCTGACCCGCCAATTATTTACTGGGAATTGCCACAAAATGTAATTGTTGGACAACCAGCTGTTTTTGATGCTTCTGATAGTTATGATAAAAAAGAACGTACTTTAACTTTTGTTTGGAATTTTGGCGATGGTAGCGAATCTTCCATTATTACGCCGACTCATATTTATACTAAGGCTGGTAAATATAATATAGAGCTTAAACTTACCAATAGTGACGGTGGCAGTGTAACCAAGACCAGTACTATAACAGTTAAAAATTCTAACGAAGTAACTACTGGATTTATCAATACCACTAGCGGTTTATTGCTAAATGAGATAGTACCCAATCCTCAAGGTAACGATTCTGGAGAATGGCTTGAAATTTATAATCAAAATAATGAGCCGGTTTCAGTTTTTGGCTGGCTAATTAAAATTAATAATAAAAATTATCCATTACCTGCTAAAATTATTGAACCAGAAGGTTGGCAAACTTTTACCAAACAAGAAGTTAATTTTACTCTTAATAATCAGGGCGGAACAATAACTTTGGTATCACCTCAAGGTAAAGAAGAATCCACTACTTATCCTAATGCTCCTGAAGGTTGGTCTTGGTCAAAAATAAATAATGTTTGGCAATGGACTAGAAATTTAACGCCTGGCGAAGATAATAAACTGTCTATCTCTGCTGCCAGTGATAACAACTTGACAACTGATTTTTTAAACACTCCTGTGGAACTTGATGATGTAAAGGATTTTGCCAGCCGAACCAAAATACTAACCCAAGGTAACGTAGCAGTAAGCCCTGGGGTTTTTGGCAAAGATTTATTTTTAGCTGGCTCTGGTTTACAAATTACTCTCCAACAAGGTGATTGGCCTGAATTAGAAGTTGGCGATTTGATTTCAGTACAAGGTACAGTATCACAAACTATTAGCTATGGCACTAGATTATTGGTAAAAAATCCTGCTGATATATTCATAGCAGAAAGAAAAGTAAATATTCCTCAAGCTACTAATTTAGAAATGGAAGAATTAACCCAAGATTATGCCGGCTGGCTAATCACTTTGGCTGGTGAGATAACTAAACTAGATACAAAATCTCTCACTTTAACGCACAGGGACCAAAGTATTAAAGTAGCGCTTAAATACAATGGCTCTTGGCCAAAAATTAAAGTAGGCGACCAAATAAAAGTTACTGGTTTTTTAGTAATAAACAATAATGAATTTAAACTTTGGCCGCGTAGCGCAGAAGATATTGTGATTGACCAAGAAGCTATAGGACGAGTAGCCGGAGTTCAGGATGTAGCCGCCATTTCCAAAAATACTAACTCCAATTTACTAGGTTACTTTTTTATCGCTGCGGCTATTTTAATACTAGTAGTAGGTTATTGGTGGGAGAAAAGAAAAGCTAAAAATAACGGAAATAATTAATATACCTGCAGAAAAATTATAACTAAATTATCTTAAAAAAACATTTTTTAGAAGAATGAGGTTACTATTGACTTTCCTGATATTTAAATATAAAGTTCTATTAATTAAAAAATATCAACAAATTTCTTTAACAATTAAATAACCTTGGAGTAGAAATTCAAAGGATTGTAACAAATATAGAAAAGGAATAAAAATGAAAAAACGGCTGCTTAGCATCTTAGTCGGTGTAATTGAAGGCCTAATTTTGGGAACATGGATTTTTGCCTTATCTGCTTATATACCAGCTTATTGGCAATATGATCCTAGACAGGTTTCCCAATATGCTTACAATCTCTTTCTTGTAAATGCTTTCTCTACAGGAGGATTATTAGGATTTATTATTGGTTTTATTGGCGGGGCAACATTTCCCTTCTTAACTCCCAGGGGCTATTTGGCTAAAAGTATTGGTGCCTTAGGTTGGCTTATTATTACCCCCTTCGCCTATATTGTTTACTGGGATAATTTCTTATTGTTGAGTACAGGCATAAAAATTTTAGCTGGTTTTATAACGCTTATGTCATTTGTATTAATCATCCCACTGAGTGATTTTGTTGGCGGATACCTTGAACGACTACGAGAATAAGAAAGAAAAATTACTATGAACTTCTGAGAAATTATTTTTTGAGCAATCATTGTTATTACGAACCTGATTATAGCAACAGAATGTGCCAAATATGGGCTGTGGAAAATTGGTATTCAAAGACCAATAAATGCCCGCGCCATGATAGCGACTTCTGTGGGTGTTGGTACATTTTTCCTTGGGTGGTTAGCTCATAAATATTATGAATTCAATCCTTCTACCAAAATAGCATATTTTATTCCCTTGTGTGTTTTTCTCTGGCTATTATGCTATCGCTATATCCTAATGCCTGCTGGTCAATTTCCTTTTAATAAAGCTCGGGGTAAATTAAATTATTGGCTGATGACTGAAAATTATGAACCGAGAAAAAATTTAAAAGAAAAAGCAGACTTACTTAAAGAATTCTATCTGGCTCAAGGCGCTGTAAAGTTATTTAAAAAAACTATAGCAGCTCAAGAAAGAGGCAGTAGAGTTTGGCATATAACTAAAACCATAACCTTAACTGACAATATAATTTCTGATTGGGGAACTACTTATAGAATTCATCGCCCGACCTCTACGTTTGAATTAGATATTCCTATGGTTAATTATCAAAATATGTCAGAGATGTGTGGAATCTGCGGCAATATTACCACCGTCAGTATAGAAGGTGATCAACTTTTCCTCCGTACTATGCTTAACAAACCAATTCATATTATTACTGATTGCCATCGTCTTAATACTACCATAACACATAAAGAATTGAGATTCTTATACCGCCTGATGGAATTATTTAACGAAGTCAAAGCTGAACTTACTACTAGCCTTAGAATGTCTGAAGAACTATTAGAAAAAGATTCAACTAATAAAGATTATCTAGCTTTAAAAAGCACGGCAATCTTTCGACTAGCTGAGATAGCTCAAGTACAAGGTAATTTTCAAGAGGCCAAAATCGGTTACGAAAAAAGTTTGGCGATGAATAAGGCTGCTTCCAACCAAGAAGGAATAAACACTATTACAGCACTTTTGCAACAATTAAAAATATAATGTAAACATTCATTACATAAACAGGTATAAATCTTTTAAGATTTATACCTGTTTTTATTTTTAAAAATGCGAATTACACCCATATCAAGTTTAAAACAGATAAAATTTATCTACGACCTTTTTTCTGCTATACTCAAATTTACTATGAAACATACTAATCAACCAATAAAAATTAAAACCTCGCCTAAAGACTTTTTCCTGCATTTACTATCTATCTTAGCCCTTTATTTTAGTGCTATTAGCTTTCTAGTGCTGATTTTTCAATATATTAATATTTGGATTCCTGACCAACTAGATCAAACTTCTTATGAATTAAGACATTATGTCTATTTAAAACAAATTAGATGGTCATTGGCTTCTTTAATAGTCATTTTTCCAACTTATATTTTAAGTAGTTGATATTTGGAAAAAAGTTATCAACGAGATCCAGTTAAGAAACGTTTAAGAATTAGGCGCTGGTTAATTTATTTTACTTTATTTGTAGCGGCCTTAATTATTATTGGCGATTTAGTTAGCTTAATTTATAATTTCTTGGGCGGTGAACTAACCACTCACTTTATCCTAAAAGTCTTAGCTATTTTCTTTGTGGCTACCTCTACTTTTATTTATTACTTTTGGCAGATTAAACAGCAAAAGGAAGAATAATATGAAATATTTTGTTTATAGTATTATTGCTATTGTTATAGCTACTATTATCACTGGATTTTTTATGGTTGGCTCGCCTACTACTGAAAGATTATTTAGATTTGATGAACAACGAATAATGGATTTGCAAAGTATTCAGTGGCAAATAACTGATTACTGGCAAAATAAACAAAAATTACCAAGCCAACTTGCTGATTTAAATGACGAGTTAAGAGGGGTATTGGTTCCTCACGATCCGGAAACTGGTGCTAATTATGAATATTATATTGAGAGTACATATTCTTTTCGTTTGTGTGCCACCTTTAATAAACCTAGCCGCAGTAATAAGAACGAAACTTATGTTGAATATCCTAAACCTTATATCACCCATTTAAGCGGTGCTGATAGTTGGCAACACGAAGCAGGAAACTTCTGTTTTCAGCGCACTATTGATCCTGATTTTTTTAAAAAAACTAACAATTAAACAAAAAATTATTAAAACAGCTGCTCTCTCATAGAATGGCTTTTTAATAACTAATAAATTATATTAATCTAAATAAAGCTAAATAAACTTATGACAGACTTACAATTAGTTATTCGTGCAGCTCGGGCTGCTGGATATTTTTTACAAAAACATTTCAAAACTACCCACTTAAGAAATTACCACCTAAAACATAAAACACAGATTGTTACGGTTGGTGATATTGGTGCAGAAAAAATAATTTTACATTTACTGCAAAAATACTCCTCTTATCCTATTTTATCAGAAGAGGCTGGATGGGTGGGTAAACGCTCCAATTCCGCTTGGATTGTTGATCCTTTAGACGGCACTACTAATTTTACTTTAGGTAGTCCGATTTTTGCCGTATCCATTGCTTTGATAAAAAATAACCAACCGATACTAGCTTGCATTTATGCGCCTATACTTAATACTTTATATACCGCCGCGATTGGTAAAGGGGCTTGGAAAAATAAATGGAAAATTAAAGTTGCTAACACTAAAAACATAAAAAAATCTTTCATAACTTACTGTTATGGTTCATCGTGGAAAAATATTAAACAGGCTTTAGATATAGAAAAAATAATGCGTCAAAAAGCTCTAGAAGTAAGACAGTTAGGGGCTGCTTCCATAGAACTAGCCTTAGTGGCATCAGGCAGAACTGATACCATAATTATTCCTGGTGCCAACGTCTGGGATGTGGCGGCTGGTATTTTATTAGTTAGGGAAGCTGGGGGCAAGGTTACAGATTTTAATGGTCAGTATTGGCATTTTGGCTCACGAGATATGATAGCTTCTAATGGTAAACTTCATAGCCAATTACTTAAATTAATAAATAATTATGGCTGTTAAGATTAATGTTAGAGTGATAACTGGAGCTAAACGCAATGAAATTGTTGGCTGGCGCAGTGGAATCTTAACTATTAAAATTAAAAGTAAACCTATTAAAGGCAAAGCTAACCAAGAACTAATCAAAATTTTAGCTAACACCTGCCATTTAGCTAAAAATCATATTAATATTACTAAAGGCGCTGCTAGCTCAAATAAAACAATTAGTTTTACCGGTACTACTCCGGAAAAAATAAAAACGTACTTGGATTAATAATCTTGACGCTGTTAAGTAATTTGCTATATTATTGGAACGTGTTATTCAATAGAATGCAACTTATCATGTGCGGGAGTAGTTCAGCAGTAGAATGCTTCCTTGCCAAGGAAGAGGTCGCGGGTGCGAATCCCGTCTCCCGCTCCAGAATAAATACGATTTTTAGATAAAGACCTAAAGATATAAAGTTCGGGCGAGTGGCGGAACTGGCATACGCGACGGACTTAAAATCCGTTGGCCGCAAGGCTGTGAGGGTTCGATTCCCTCCTCGCCCACCAGAATTAAACTTTCAGGAATTTTGCCGACTGATTCAGCCGCGCGAAG
>JBBIVB010000031.1:0-1466 GCA_037439965.1 Candidatus Veblenbacteria bacterium
TTAACTATGCAGTCGGCTTTAGAACAATATTATACGGAGAATAGAAAATTTCCTAAATCAGCGCAGATAATTCCTGATCCCAACGATCCTGGGGCGCTTTATAGTGAAATAGTGGAAAAGGGTTATATGACTTTCTTACCTTCCGATCCACTTGGCGCGACTCCATATTATTATAAAAGTGATGGTACAGACATAGCACCGAGTTGGAACCCAACTGCTCCAAATGCTACTCAGTATGTTATTTTTGCTCAATTAGAGCAATCAAATGATTCTGATGCAACAGCTTCAAAATATCTGCCTATCACCAATGACACTCGGACAACCTACTCCATAACTACTCTCGGCGGCGATACTTATACTTACAACTATTGGGTAAGTTCAAAATAATGAGAAGAAGGTTAGGTTTCACTCTAATCGAATTAGTTATCAGCTTAGGCATTATTGTTTTACTTTTGGCTTTGGCAATTCCTTTATTTCGGGGTTCGGGCGAGAGAAATAAACTAATGCTCACCGCTCAAGAAGTTAAAAATACCATTTTAGAGGCAAAAAATTTGGCTTTATCTCCCAGAATGGAGAAAGCAGCAAACGTTGATAAATATTCAATTAAATTTAATCAGCCAGCCAATAATCAATATGCTATTTATGAAGGGACGACACCAATTTCGGCAAAAACCTTGCCTGATAGTATTTCTTTTTCCTCGCTTCCCAACCAATTTCAAATTGATTTTTCTATTAAAAACCAAGGTTTGATGAGTTTCCATAAAAATCCTGATTATAATCCAACAACTGATCCGGCTCCAGAGGAATTGAATCTTATTTTACACAGTTCAACCACTAATACCAACAGAACAATTACAATAAATCGTTTAACGGGACAAATTAGTATCGATTAAAAGTAAAAAGTAAAAACGAAAAATGAAAAACTATCACCGCGAATGCGGGATCCCGCTGCAGCGGGACAATTTAAAATTTAAAATTAGAAAACGAAATTCAAAAGGATTCGGAATTTTAGAAACGCTACTTGCCTCGGGTGTTTTGATTATGGTTGTGTCGGCGGCCGTTTATTTAGGCAATTTATCAATTAGAAATAGTGTGGTTGCTTCAGAGCGAACCGCTGCCTACAATTTAGCCCAGGAAGGAGCGGAGGTAGTTCGGCAAATTAGAGATACTAATTGGATTACTGCTGGGACAGATTGGGATATGGGTTTAGATGCTGGTTTGTATAAACTACAACCGCCGCCACCAGCTTGGTCATTGGTGGCAACTTCGGCTGCATCACCTGAAACAGTTACTTTAAATAATGTTACTTATAATAGATTAATTGAAATTTCAGATATAACTAATGCCACTTTGCCAAATTGTGGAGATACCGGCCAAAATTGTAAAAAAATAAAAGTAACAGTTTATTGGGACGCGAGAGGACGAACCTTGCAAGTTAGCATAGAAAGTTATTTAACCGATTGGAA
>JBBIVB010000031.1:1566-4402 GCA_037439965.1 Candidatus Veblenbacteria bacterium
ATTTTTGTTGGCGTGGTGATTATTGGTGTTGGCTCTTTTACTGCTTCAACGGGGGTGCAGCGAAGGACGCAAAATATTAGGGACGTGGGGCAGCAGGCGCGATATGCGATGGAAAAAATTTCGCGGGAGGTGAGAATTGCGCCGACCCAGCCATTTGGCTATAAGAGAACATTAGGAAGTTCTGAAGAGACAATTAAAGGTTTTGTAGTTCTAAGGAGCAACAATCAAATAGCTAATCAAAATCAAAATGGTGATAAATTGGTTGTTTTTGTTACTGAACCAGATGACACAGTTTCAGCCAATATTTATCAGATATTTAACAACGTTTTAAAGGTTCGAAAGATACCCAATGTGAGTACAATTGTAGGCGTCGGGTCAGAATCAGATTATCAAGCAATTACCAATCCAAACGAAATCAAGGTAAATAATTTTACTATCAGGGGGTATCGGCCTGGTGTGACCATTGACAAACAACCTTATTTAGAAATAATTTTACAAGTTGAGGCAGTAAATCCTGTTCGTACGGTCACTGGTGCTCGGGCAGACCAAGTCACTTTAGATACAACGGTCGTTTGGAGACAATATGATTAAAATGTCAAAACTCAAATATCAAATGTCAAAATTTAAAAAAGGGGTAGCATTTCTGTTGACTATGCTTTTGGTGGCGATTGTTTCGACCATTGCTTTGGCTGTTGGCAGACTGATGGTTTCAGAACTTAGAATGACTACCTCTTTGGAAGAATCAACTGCCGCCTATTTTGCCGCTGAAGCAGGGATTGAGGATGGATTATTAAGATTGAAATCTGACCGAGATATTGAAGTGCCAACAGCTCCTGCTACTTTAGAGCGTAAAAATATTACTGATCCTTCAAGAAACGTCAATCCTTTAGCATCTGATAAATATTACGAATTAAAAATTTTCAGAACGGCAGCTAGGATAGGCGATCCAGCCAATTTAGATTCTTCGCCGCAACTTTTTAAAGATGATGTTTTTGAGATTTCAAGTCGGCAAAATGCGACTACCTTAAATTTGGATTATAAAGTTTACAATGCACAAGTTGATACTTCTCGAAGATTAAATTATGGAGTAGAGATAATTAGGATAGACATTGGTGGAGGTATTACACGATGGTTTTGTCCAGATAGAACAGCTGTAGCAAATGGTGTGGAGGCACAGGGGTCTTGTACGCCTGATATTTCCGACGAGTACACTTACCATGTGTGGGGTATTCCGTTTGATGCAACAATTGTAAAAGTTCGTATTAAACCCTGGGGCTATGGTGATAATTTTCATATAAGATATGCAGTTACTCCTTTGCCAGCTGGCAGTCAAATTGAGCAAAATTTCACCACCGTCCAATCAACAGGATATTTTGGTAAGACAAAAAGAACGCTGCAAGCTAAAGTTGATCGCGGCACAGGACAAATCATTAGTCTATTTGACTTTACTGTTTTCCAAGGCGGCCAGTAAGTAGTTAAGCAATCTTTAAAGAACCCTTATTTCAGAACCAATATAGTTCTTCCTGCCACAAATAAATACTAAACTCTGATATTTCCTAATAACTCTTTATTCTTCCATTTCTACCATTCTATTTTTTCCACGTACGCATAATTTTTAGAATGCTAATTTTTGTGATACGATTTTAATAAAGAATAAAATTAATTAAGAATAATAGGAGTTTCAAGTGGCAAGAAGATTATGGATTGGGGCAAGAGAAAAGGAAATATTATGTTTAGTAGCCAAAGGGGCATTACTTGCTTCAATGTTTGTTGCGCCTAATATAGGCAAGATACTCAGACCTTTAGAAAAAATGACAAGCAAGAAAAGATTCTATTTTAGAAAACGTCTTAAAACATTAGAAGATAAAGACTTAATCTTTCTTGGTGGAGAAAAGATACAGTTGACAGAGGAGGGCAAAGCCCTTATTAGTAAAATTGAGAAAGAGGAGATCGTTTTAGATAAAAGTAAAAAATGGAATGGAGTTTGGCAGATAGTTTCGTATGATATTCCAAACACAAAAAAGAAAGAACGCGATTATTTCAGAAATACCCTGCAAAGATTTGGTTTCTACAAGGTTCAAAAGAGTTTATGGATAATTCCTTATCCGTGTGAAGAAGAGATAGCGGTTTTAGCCCAATCGTTAGGCCTTAGCCCTTTTGTGATATATTTTACCTGTGAACATTTACCTATGGAGGGCAAATACTTAAGATGGTTTGGTTTAGAGCAGAAGTATATTCCCAGTAGAAAAAATAGTAGCTAACAAACAGAGAAAGCAGATAGAATAGATTAAAATATGATAGAAATAAAAAGGTATAAAAAATACAACTCAACGTTCCAATTTTTCAGCGTAGGCGCAACTTTTAGGACGCTAAAAATTTCCAGATTTTTAAATATTGCCAGTATTGCCAGAATTGTCTTTTTATCCTAAAATAAAAGACATAGTAGCACAATGAGCAAATTTTTTATTTATTGTGATGGTGGAGCACAAGGCAATCCAGGACCAGCCGGTGTTGGAGTGATTATTTTAGACGAGTATGGAAAGAAAATCGGCAAAGTTTGTAAATTTATTGGTAAAGCGACTAACAATCAAGCCGAATATCAAGCAGTAATTGAAGGATTAAAAAAAATCAAAGATTTAGCCCAAAATCATCCAGCAGAAGTTCACTGTTTTTTAGATTCACAGTTGCTTGTTGAACAGTTAAATCAAAGATATAAAATTAAAGATAAAATTTTAAAAGATTTGTTTTGGCAAATTAGAGATTTAGTATTTTCTTTAGGCGGTCGTGTCTTATTCCAATATATTCCCAGAGAAAAAAATAAAACCGCTGACAAATT
>JBBIVB010000032.1:0-4212 GCA_037439965.1 Candidatus Veblenbacteria bacterium
CTTTTCCTTTTAGAAGAAAAAGAAGTCGCGCGCCAAATCAAAAAATGCGAAGAAAATTTTTTGCTGGCTAGCGAGCGAAGTAAGTGGCACTTATTATTATCAAAAATTTCTGGTGAAATGAGTTCAAGCAGGATTAAATAATCGGCACCAAATATAATAGTCAACCTCATAGATGGCTATTTTTTCAGATCCAATAATGTAAACAACAACTGTCGCGTGACATCCACGTCTGCTAATGCTCGGTGGGCTTTGGGTTGAGGAATATTAAAATGCCTAGCTAAATATCCTAAACTATAACTCGCTACTGCAACTTTACTGCGCGCTAACTCTAAAGTATCAATTATAGGATTAGTTAAAACAGGTAGACCTAATTCTTTTAAATGCTTATTAATAAAAGACAAGTCAAAACTAATATTATGAGCTACTAAAGTGGCTCCCGAAGAAAACAAAACAAATGCTGGAATAGCTTCTAATAAAGATTTTCCTTGCTTTTGAATCATCTCATTAGTAATGCCATGCACTAATTCCGCTTCTTTATCCACTTTTACTCCAGGATTAACAATGGTATTTAAAACATCTACTACTTGCCTGCTATGCACTCGCTGAGCAGCTATTTCGATAATAGCATGGCCATCTTCTGGTTTCATACCAGTAGTTTCTACATCAAAGATTACATATTCTATGTTATCACTAAACATACCTAATATATCAACTTCGCTCGTCAAAATTTAAGCAATAGCGATAAACTAATAATTAAATTATCTAACTTAAGATTTAACATAATTGATAAAAAGATAACTATTTTGACAACAGCTTAAATAGCAAAATTGTATTACTGGGATACTTAGAAAGTAACGGATTTTTTAATAATTGTCTAGTACATTTTCACTAATTCTTCCAAAGAAATGGTAAAAAATATTGTGGAAAAAACATGTGAAAAAGATGTGTTTAATTACCCTTGCTTTTAAATATCCAAAAAGTTAAACTGAACACACCATGCCTAAAACGATCAAAAACTTAGCGGAAAAACTCCCCCCACAAAATCTAGAAGCCGAAGCTTCCACTTTAGGCTCTTTATTAATTGATAAGGATGCGATTGTTAAAATCGCTGATATTTTAGAGCCGGCTGATTTTTATCGTGATACCAACGGCCAAATTTTTGAGGCGATGTTGGAATTATACGAGGAACGAACACCTATTGATTTACTGTCTTTAGGAGCTAAATTGCAAGAAAAAGGAATTTTAGAAGGAGTGGGGGGGCATAGTTATTTGGCAGAATTAGCTAATGCCGTGCCAACTGCCGCTAATGTGGTGCATTACGCTAAAATTGTGCAGCGTAAAAGCACTTTGCGAAAATTATTGCGCGCTTCCAGTGAAATTGCTTCCATGGCCTATCAGGAAAACGAGGATATTGAGGATGTTTTAGATAAAGCGGAAAGTAAATTATTTTCCGTATCACAAAAATTTTATAAACAAGCTTTTATACCTATCAAATCTGTCTTAACTGATGCCTTTGATAGAATTGACGAATTGCATAAAGGATCTGGTAAACTTAGGGGATTAGCCACTGGTTTTATTGATTTAGATAATATCTTAGCTGGTTTGCAAAAATCAGATTTTATAGTTCTGGCCGCCAGACCATCAGTCGGCAAAACAACCTTAGCTTTAGATATTGCCAGACATATAGCTATCAATACCAAAATTCCAGTTGGTATCTTTTCTTTGGAAATGTCTAAAGAACAATTAGTAGATAGATTATTATGTGCTGAATCTAATGTTGATTTATGGCGCATGCGCACTGGACGACTATCAGAAAAAGAAGAAGATTTTCCGCGTATTGGACACGCCATGGGAATTTTATCCGAAGCACCGATTTATATTGATGATTCCGCTACTTCAAATGTTATGGAAATTCGCACTAAAGCTAGACGCTTACAAGCTGAACACGGCTTAGGTTTAATTATGATTGATTATTTACAATTACTAGAAGGACGTAATTCTGATAATCGTGTACAAGAAGTATCAGAAATTACCAGAGGCTTAAAAGCTATTGCTCGAGAACTTAATGTACCAGTATTGGCATTATCACAACTAGCTAGAGCTGTGGAGATGAATAAACCAGCTATTCCTAAACTGGCTCACTTGCGTGAATCTGGCTCTATTGAACAAGACGCAGATGTGGTGCTATTTATCTATCGTAAGGCGGCTGATAAGAATTATCATCCAGATGATATTCCTGAAGAAGAAAAACATATTGCGGAAATCCATATTGCCAAACACCGCAACGGCCCGACTGGTTTGGTAAGGTTGTTTTTTGATGAGAATAAAGTTACCTTCCGCAACTTGGAAAAAAAGGATGGCCATTTTGGCTAATAGCTAATGATAAATAGTTATAAAAAAAAATAATTTTGCATTTTGATTTTTAAATTTTAGATTTTTATTATGTCCATGTTTTCTAAATTAAAGCAAATTAAAGATTTACGACAACAGGCAAAAAGCATTCAAAGTTCTCTATCTCAAGAACATATTGAAGGAACGGCTGCTTGGGGCAAAATTAAAATACAAATGAATGGCAACCAAGAAGTAGAATGTGTAAATATAGACCAAGAATTATTAAGGTCTGATAAAAAAGCTGATTTAGAAAACGGTGTAAAAGAAGCAATTAATGAGGCAGTAAAAAAAGTACACAAAGTCATGGCTGCTAAATTTAGAGAATCTGGTGGCTTGGAAAAATTAGGGTTAAAATAATGAAATGTTAAACAAAGAAGATAAAATATATATAAGTACTATTAGCTGCCTGTGGTTAATTTTATCTTTTATTTTTCGTCATATTTATTATTATAATGTATAATGTTGACGAATTTACTTATCACACGGCAATTATTGCAGGAAATATTAATTCAGGACTGATGTTAGGAAGGTCTGTTTTTATACTGATTAATCATTTAATCTGGCTTCTGCTAAATTTACTTGGCGTCACGACGATAGATAGCTTTTACTATTTATCATTCTGGCAACAATTACTAGGAGGAGTAGTTATTATTTTCTTCTACCTTTGGCTTAAAGAGATAACTGAATCAAGAAGATTAGCTTTACTGGCTTCTTTATTAACGTCCACTAATCTAGGTATTTTATTTTTCAGTGGTTCTTTTTAGTATCCATCAAGGGAGACTTTTTACAAGTGCCTATCTCGGAGCATCTATCTTATCAGCCTCACTGCTTGAATTAATATGAATCAACTATCCCAAATTAATTGCTTATCTATTAAAGTAGAATTATCTCCATTGCTTTAGCTACATCTTATAATCACTTTCAAAAAATAGATAATTACCTACATTGGCGTAAAGAATATGCCGAGAAAATAAATCAACTAGAACAACAATACCATAAACAAAAACTAATTTTTATGTTAAGAAAACAAAATTATATTTTTAATGGACCTTTAAATAATGACGGACGTTTGAAAGCTATTACTTTTGGTTCAGCCTGGGACCAACAATCAATGACCGAACAAATTAATCAATCTTTAAATACTAATCATATTATTTTATATGACCCACAACAGTATTCACTAACCGAGCAACAAACTATTAAAGAAATATTTAATACACTATCAGTCAATCTGCTAAATAAAATCATTATTATTAATAAAATTAAGTAGATTACCATTAGTTTGAGATCACCTTTTAAGATATAATTAGAATATGATTTTTATATTTTGATTTGAATTGAGAATCATCATATGTCTCCAACACCTAAAGCCTTAAAACAACTGATTCATATATTAACTAATTTGCCAGGTTTTGGGCCAAAAAGCGCAGAACGGTTAGTTTATTATTTATTAAAGCAACCACCAGAGGTAGTGGCTAATTTAATACAAAGCTTAAAATTGGCACGTGAGCAAGTAATAACCTGCTCAACCTGCCATCGCTTTTCTGAAACATCTCCTTGTGAGATTTGCCGCGACGCTAAACGCAATAAAACTCTGCTTTGTGTAGTGGCTGAAAGTCACAATATACCTGTAATAGAAAAAACCCACGCTTTTAACGGACGTTATTACGTTCTGCATGGTGTTTTAAGCGCTCTGGAAGGCGTAACGCCTGATAATTTAAAAATACCTGAATTAATAGAACAGCTAAAAAAAGATGGAGTAAAAGAAGTTATCCTAGCTCTTAATCCTGATTTAGATGGCGAAACCACCTCGCTTTATTT
>JBBIVB010000033.1:0-3730 GCA_037439965.1 Candidatus Veblenbacteria bacterium
TGGCTGGTGGGGTCATTGAATCTATTAAGCTAATTAAGGATGGCAAGGACTTACGAGATAAATTGTTCGAAAAGACAAAATATGTTCGGGAGAGTTTGCAAAGCGCTGGTTTTAAAGTGTTAGGGAAAGACGTTTTGCCTGCAATTCCGCTATATATAGGCAGTGAAGAACTAGGGATTAGATTTTCAGAGAGACTGTTTGAAATGAATATACTATCGCCAGTAATAAGGTGGCCAGCAGTTCCCAAAGGGCAATCTCGTTTCCGAATAATTATCATGGCAACACATAATAAGCATCACTTAGACCGCTATATCAATGCTTGCATTGAAATTGGCCGAGATTTAAAACTTATTTATAAAGATCGATCAAAGCGGCAATACTAAGCCGTAGCTTTAACTAAACCCTTTCTTCTTGGAAATAAATCTAAGTGTTTATCGATAAAGCTTAATAAGCGGTCCATATGTTCTTTATCATGATATGCTGAGACACTTATACGTAATCTACTCATTCCTCTATCAACTGCCGGCCATCTAATGCACGGCACAAATAATCCCTTGGAAAACAATAGTTTCTCAAGCTGTATAGCATTTTTTTCTTTGCCAATAATTATTGGTATTATCGGACTTTCGCTTGATAAAGTGTTTAAACCTCGCTTGTCGAGATTTTTTTTTAGATAGTTTATATTTTCAAATAGTCTATTCCTTAATTCGGGTTCATTTTGAACCAATTCAAGTGCTTTAATTGCTGCTTCAGCCATGGAGGGTGCAATGCAGATTGAAAAAATAAAAGACCTTGAAGCAACTTTCAAGTAATCGATGATGTCTTTTTTTGCACAAACGAAACCCCCAACGCTGCCAAAAGCTTTTACATAGGTACCCATCAATAGGTCAATATCGTCAGGTGCAATACCAAATTGCTCGAAGGTACCTTTACCATTTTTGCCTAAAATACCGGTCGCGTGAGCATCGTCAACCATTAGCATTGCCTTATAACTTTTTGCTAATTCTACTATTTTGTCGAGCGGCGCTATGTCACCATCCATACTGTAAATGCCTTCAACAATGACTAATTTATTCTCATCTTTGTATTCTTTAAGTAATTTTAATAAGTGATCGCAGTCATTATGTTTGAAAATATACTTTTCCGTGTTAGCAAGCCGACAACCGTCAACTATGCTAGCATGATTTAGCTCATCACTTATAATAATCGCTGGTTTTCGTTTCTTAAAAAAAGTAAAAGCACCTGCATATGGTGAGTTAACAACTGACTGGATTATTCCGATATTAGCCATATAGCCAGATGAAAATATAATGGTATCCTCGAAACCTAAGAATCTAGCGGTAGCCTCTTCCAGTCTTTGATAAACTTCGAAATTGCCCGACATCAAGCGCACTGAACAAGGTCCTATTCCATATTTGTCTATATTGTCTTTTGCTGCTTTTTTTAGCTCCGAACGCTGAGCTATACCTAGATAATTATTTGTAGAAAAAGAGAGAAATTCAGCGTTGCCAATTTTAATTATTGGATTACTTGAAGGACCATCGATAGTATGGACCTTAGGATACAAACCATTTGCTTTTGCTTTTTGAGTAAACTTTATTAGTTCGTCAATAACCACAATAGTCTACCTAGTAAAAACTTGACTGTTTAGTCGCATAATTCTTCTATAACATTGTTATAAATCAAATTAATCTTATCCCTATTAATACTATTATCTTCATTCAAAAAAAGGTTTTGTTTAGTAAAAGCTGTTGTAATTAAAGCAAACTTCTTAATTTGCTCATGCCTTGCAAAACCTGCCAATTGCTTATCAATCTCATCTTGTAAAAAAGCTCTAACATCTTTATTATTGATAACTTCGTATTTACTTCTTATCCAGAATTTTTGTTGCAACTTAATAATGTCAGGTACCAATAAAGCAGCAATATGTTTTCTGTCATCTCCAACAACAACTGCTTGCTTGATGTAAGGGCTTAGAGTTAAGCGAGTCTCAATACTTCGCGGACAAACATTTTTACCAGTTGAAAGTACAATAACCTCTTTCTTTCGACCTATTATTTTAAGATAGCCATCTTCATCAAATTCGCCCAAATCACCTGTTTTAAACCATCCTTTTTCAAGATAAAGTTGTGGACCAGCCCCATTATTATAGTAACCTTTCATTAAGCCAGGCCCTTTAACTAGTATTTCACCATCGTTTGCAATCTTGATGTGCGTATTAGGAAGTGGTTTGCCTACAGTGCCAATTTTATAATGCTCTAACCGGTTAACTGTAACTATCGGCGAAAGTTCAGTTAAACCATACCCTTCCATAATTGGCATTTTACAGTCATTAAAAAACTTGCCGACCTTCGGGTGGAGTGCTGCTCCGCCAGATACCAGAACCCTTATATTTCCGCCTAATGCTTTTTTAGAATTTCTGTAGACTACCTGCTCGTAAATCCAATTTGTAAGTTTTTTCTTGTTCTTAGAAACAGCTCGCTTAAAAAAATAGCTTTTTAGCCTACTTTTGTTAAATAGATCCTCAATTTTTTGATAAGTTTTCTCATATAGTCTAGGTACACCAATAATAACAGTAGGTTTATATCGTTGAGCAATCTGTGAAAACTTAGAAAGCTCAGTTACATAAATAATTTGGCAGCCATGTAATATCGGCAGATAGTAACCCGCTGTCTTTTCTAATGCATGAGAAAGTGGAAGCACAGATAGAAAACGGTCATTAGATTTAGGAGCAATAGCTTCTACTGTGCCTTGGATATTCGATAGCACGTTATTATGGGATAATTCAACACCTCGATATTTCCCATTAGGGCCGAGGGTATAAAGAATACTTATGGTATCATCGCCTCTTAAATAGCCAACCTTCTGTTTGAAGTAATCGCTATAGTTTTTGTGAGTATTTAACTGAAGTGCTTCTATAAAATGACATTTGTCATTTTTAAATTCAGACAGATCTTCTCTTATTTCTATATTGTAATAAACAATTATGATATCTTTGTTTATTTCTTTTTTTATCTCAATAAGTTTAGAAAGCTGTCTTTTTTCTGAAATAACAATGATTTTAGGTTTAATTTCGTAAATTATTTCCTTAATCTGTTCTGATGTTAATGTAGCATTCACTGGTGTAAAAATTGCCCCAAGACTGATCGTCGCCAAATCAGATACAACCCACTCTGGCCTATTTTCCGAAACAGCCATCACCCGATCGCCTTTTTTTACGCCTAATTTTTCAAGTGAGAGGGTGAAGTTTTCAACTAAGTTAAGGAGCCGTTTGTATTGAATATAGCCGAAGGTATGGTCTTTTTTGTACAAAAGAGCCGGTTTTTCACTGAATTTTTTACAACTTTCAAGGAATTTAGCTGAAATTGTTGCATTATCAAGAGAGCTTTCTTTGCTAGTCTCTTTTGAAACTTCTTTTGAAGAAGATTCTATGGTCTTGTTCTTTAAAACTGATGGTTGAGTCATTTATAAATTTGCTCTCCTTGTTTAGGGCAAAATAAACTTAATTATATTTCTAGGCGGGTATTTTTATTAGTTTCATTATCTTAGCAAAAAACCACTAAACTAGCAAATTACTGGTTACTTAGAATGCTTCTAAAAACACAAGCAAGCTTACCTTAGCAGACAATTAAGAGTGGTATTTGCTCAAAAGGAATAAGATAAGGAAATTAAGCTGCTTGGCGGTAAGCTCTGTGGGAAGTCATAGCATCATAAGTATCAGCAACAGCAA
>JBBIVB010000034.1:0-3532 GCA_037439965.1 Candidatus Veblenbacteria bacterium
TCTCACTTAAATCAAATTCTGCTGTATACCAAGTGTTTGGAGAAGCATTGCTTAAGAAAGAGCTAAAACTTGTTTTTCATCAATTACTAACATCAATTTATTTTCTACTTGTCTTTAAACCAAACATTAAACTGCCGCCAATTAAACCAGCTAAAATACTTAAAAGATATAAGAATTCGCTTACACTAAAAGCACTTGTTAATGTAAGACTGATATTTGTAGCAAACATACCACTATTAGAAAAGGTTGATAAAGTAATCTTAGCCAAAATTGCTAATCCTGCAAATACAAGACTAATTAGAATGCCCTCTGTCTTACTATTTAAAAACATAGCTATAAAAAAGCCTAATATAAGAAAAAGAACAAAATTTGTCAGTAAATTAAAGCGCATTAAAAAACGAATAGGTTCAAAAAACTGTAAGCTCACAAGCTGGATAACAACCAAAACTCCAAATAAAATAATAATAGAAATTACTTTCTTACTTAACATATCTCTTATTGGGGCGGAAAACTTGAAAATTGCCCCCCAGTAATATAAATAATAAATCCAGCAATGCTGAATACAAACAAATAGGCGGCAAAATCACTTTTGCTCTTGCTTATTTTTAGACTACCAAGCATTGGAATGTAGTAAGTTAGGCCAAAGAAAAAATAGTCAGCCAAAATATCCCTTATTGACAGAGGCGCCTGGCTAAGTATAAATGGTAAAACCAATGTCAAACCAATTAATAAGATAAAAGCAATATAAAACTTAGGCGATTTATTGAAAAAATAATAATTAATAAACGAGATTAAATTAATCAATAGCACTATAGGCCCAAGAGTTAATGCAATTAAGCCCCAATAATTTGCATACATTATTTGCCAACCTTTGAAATAACAAATTTTAGAAAGTTCTTTGTAGCTCTTTTTGTGCGTTTCCAGCGCCATCTTTTACCCAACTTCCTCCAGCCAGGGTTCCAAGATATTTTATCGTAATGATCCTTATGAATTCCCCACATATGCTGCCAAGGAGTTGCATTCATATGAGCATAAATATCCTGGATCATGTGAGAACCAGCTGCTATCTGATACAAGAAAAGCTTTCTTTTATTGTCAGTATCTCGATTTTTTGCTTCCCTTGCTCTGTCAATTGTAAACTTAGCATTAAGCACTCTGTAATCACGATTATATCGTTCATACATCCAAGGCTTGACTGATCTATAAGCATTTGTTGGAGCTTGAAGAGCGTTTAAACGGCCAAAATGATATTCTGGCCATTCAACTGCGTTGTATTCCCAATCAAAATCTCTATTAAATTTCCCTAGAAGTTCTGCTTCTGATTTTGACCAGAATTTACTAGCAATTCTCTTTGTTAAACTTTCATGATCCACATCTTTCCAAAGCCCAGTTGAATCAGTATTATTAACTGGATTGTTTTCTACATAAACATACCTGTTTTGGCTCTGTGGATTTAGCTCATCACCTCTATAACTATCCCTAGTTAGCCATCTGCCTATATCTGGTTGATAATATCTGGTTCCCATCTTATAAAGACCCGTTTCTTCGTCAAAGTAGGCGTTGTTGGCGCCGGAATAGCGTAAGGGATTGTAGATTGTGCCAGCGCTTGAGATGAGATTGCCGAATTCATCGTAGATATAAGTAGCAACGGTGTTTCCTTGTTCATCGGTAAGTGAGGCTACATCACCATTATAAGGCTTTATTTCAATTAAAGAAAAATACATACATTGGAGAAAAATACATACATTGGAGAACAATACATCCTAATTATAATTCCATAATTCCATAAAACATGGAAATAGTCGGCAATAGCCTCACTTCTTTCAATAAACTTACCTACGTTTAGTATAGCTAATTAGCCGTTAAAGAGCTAGTGATTAAGTGTTTTTGGGATTTTTATTGGGAGGTGTTACTAAGGTTAAAAGTAATAAATTGATTATTATAAAAAGTCAGTCAGCACTTTTTAATTTATTTAAGTATATCCACTGCTCAAAATACTGCAGTCTTTTTTCACTTGCCTTGCCATCAGCAACACTGGTTTTACCATTAATAAAATGATTTTTGACGACCCAATTCTAAAAAATTGATGATAACTTGTGTAAGCAGCCCACCAAGACCAGTTGGCAATATGAATAACATAAAACCATAAATTAGGCCAAAAACATAATTTTCACCAGCCAAAGCAAATGTTGCAAGATAAAAAAGTGGAGTGAAGATAATTGCCAACAAAGTTTTTAACCCAATATACGATGTAATTTTATGACCATTAATAATAGATGCAGGAACACCAAATACAATAGCTATGTTAATTAACAGTAGATTTAGCGGAGAAGAAAATATAAAAACTAATGGTGCAGTGCGATCGTCAATATAAGTGAAAAGATAAACAGCTGCTAGATAGCCTAAAACAGAAAAAATAAGTACTGGAAAGTAAAATATCAAAATCGATTTTATTTTTTTTGTAAAAATGCTTATTCCTATTACTGAAGACAAAGCAGTTAATATTAATAACAGTGTTGTAATAATACCAAAGTTGATACCATCGCCTGCCTTAATGGCCAAAAAGTTAAGAAAGAAATAAGCTATTGATGAGTAACCGCATGATATCAAAAAAATAGATATCAACTGGTATTTTTTTGGTTTAGCCATTAGAAATACTTTCCATAAATTCGCTTGAACTTAGAAAGATAATGTTTAGTCATTTTCTTTGTTGCTTTTATTCGATCTGGATAACCAGGCCAACCTCTTTTAGTTTCAATTCTAGGATTTGGTATATAATTTGGGTCGCCTTTAAACGTTAATGGCTGATCATCAACATGCTTATATTTGCCATACATATGCTCCCACTTACTTATATATCCGTGGGCAAATCTATCTTGAAGTGAGTGTAATCCTTTACCAAGTTCATAAGCTGCTATGCTTGGCCGAGTCCTAACCAAACTTGCTGCACTTGACCATTGCCGTCTAAAAAACCGATAACGTGAATCATTTACTAACCCACTTCCTTCCTGATAGTCAAAGTGTAGTGAGGGGTAAAACACCGCAGCATACATGACATTGTCTAAATCTCTAGCTCCACTTGCAACCGATAGTCTATATTTAAAACCTACTAAGTCTGCCGTTTCAAATGTCATTCGAAAGTGTGTATATTTATATAAAGGACTACTTTTAGGTTCGTAAGCACTCCAGTTGCCTGTGGGATCTGTCCTATTAATAGGATTATTTTCTACATATGTATACTTATTTTGAGTAAGTGGTTCTATTTGGCTACCTCTATAACTATCCCTAGTTAGCCATCTGCCTATATCTGGTTGGTAGTATCTTACTCCCATTTTGTAGAGGCTGGTTTCAGTATCGTGTAGGCGTTGTTGGCGCCACTGTATCTTAAGGGGTTATAGATTTCAAAACCCGAGCCCCCAGACCCTAGACCCGATACTTGATTGCCAAACTCATCATAAGTGTAAGTTGCAACTACATTTCCACTTTCATCAGTTAAAGCTGTTACATCTCCATGGGCGTTATAGAGGAAGTA
>JBBIVB010000035.1:0-2506 GCA_037439965.1 Candidatus Veblenbacteria bacterium
TATATTTCTGAAACGGAAAAATATGCCCACATCACTTATTTCTTAAATGGTGGCTATCCCGATCCAGTAGCTGGAGAACAGCGAATTATTGTTCCTTCGCCAAACGTTTCTTCTTATGATCAATATCCTGCTATGTCATCTAGTAAAATAACTAATTTAATTATCAATTCAATAAAAAATAAAAAATTTGATTTTATAGCAGTGAATTATCCCAATCCTGATATGGTGGCGCATACTGGTAATTTTCAAGCGTCGGTTAAGGCAATGGAGGCTTTAGATAAGTGCTTAGCATCTATTTGTCGGTTAGTAAAACCTAATGGTGGTTCTTTATTAGTTACCGCTGACCATGGTAATGTAGAAGAGTTGATAGATAGTAAGACTGGCGAGATTAATACAGACCATTCTACAAATAAGGTGCCTTGTGTTTTAGCTGCCCATGGCTTAGAAAGTAAAAAATTTAAACGGCGTAGTGGTATATTGGCTGATATAGCACCAACTATTTTAGATTGGCTAGCTATTCCTAAACCTAAAGAAATGACCGGTAAGAGTCTATGGAGGAGGTAAGATATGAATAGTAACCAGCAAGTTATTTTGCTTATTTTAGACGGCTGGGGTATTGCCGCGCCTTCTAGGGGTAATGCCATTACTTTGGCTCGTACCCCTATTTTTAAAAAATTAGTAGCTACTTATCCCACTTTTACTTTGCAAGCAGCTGGCGAAGCAGTGGGTTTGCCTTGGGGTGAGATGGGGAATTCAGAAGTAGGACACTTAACTTTAGGTGCTGGTAAAATATTGTATCAGGATTTACCGCGCATTAATCATAGTATTTCTGATAAATCATTTTTTATCAATCAAGTTTTTTTACAGGCCACTAATCATGTAAAACAATATCAAAGTAATTTGCATTTAATTGGTTTAGTGAGTCCTGGAGGTGTGCATAGCTACAATGAGCATTTATACGCTTTATTGGAAGTAGCAAAAAATCAGGGAGTTAATAATGTTTTTATTCATGCTATTTTAGATGGTCGTGATACTCCTTATAATAGTGGAGTTGGCTTTATTGAGGATTTGCAAAATACTATTGCTAAGGTAGGTGTGGGGCAAATTGCTACCATTGCCGGACGTTTTTATGCTATGGACCGCGATAATCATTGGGATCGTATTCAGGCTTATTATTTGTCTTTAACGCAAGGTAGGGGAGAATTAGCAGTAAAAGCGGCATCTGCTATAAAAAAATACTACGAACAGAAAATTTATGACGAAGAAATGCCCCCAATAGTAATAACTAAGAATCAAAAACCATTAACTTTGGTAAGCAATAACGATGCGGTTATCTTTTTTAATTTTAGAGCTGACCGTGCTAGACAGTTAACCAGCGCTTTTGTACTGCCTAAATTTGATAAATTTAAGCGTGACTTATTAGCTAATTTACTTTTTGTTACCATGACAGAATATGAAAAGAATTTACCAGTTAAAGTGGCTTTTCCACCAGAGGTGGTAGATAAGCCATTGGCGCGAGTCTTATCGGAAAATGGTTTAAGGCAGCTGCATATTGCCGAAACGGAAAAATATGCCCACGTTACTTATTTTTTTAATGGTGGCAGAGAAAAGTCTTATGAAGGTGAAGATCATGTCTTGGTGCCTTCGCCTGTAGTATCGTCTTATGATCAAAAACCAGATATGTCAGCTAGAGAAATTACTCGTAAATTAATTGAAGCCGTGAGAAGTTATTCTTATAATTTTTATGTAGTTAATTTTGCCAATGCTGATATGGTAGGGCATACAGGTAATTTACCGGCTACTATTAAAGCAGTAGAATTTATAGATGGGTTTTTAGGAGAGATAGTATCTGCCGTATTGGAAGTTGGCGCTACTTTATTAATTACAGCAGACCATGGTAATGCGGAAATGGTAGTAAATTTACAAAGCGGCGCCATCGATAAAGAACATAGTGCTAATCCGGTACCGTTGATAATTGTTGGTCCGGGTTTAGAGCATAAGGCTGCTGCTCACGCACCCTTGACCGAAGATTTAAGCCAGTTAAAATCAGCTGGTATGCTATCTGATGTGGCGCCAACTATTTTAAAGATTTTCGGTATTCCTAAACCACCGGAAATGATTGGGTTAAGTCTATTATAGAACCTTAGAGTCCAAACATTAATTTTAAACAATACCTAATATTCAAATCATAATAACAAAACACATTTTAATTTTAAAATTAGGATTTTGGATTTGTTTAATATTTATAAATCAATTATGCCAGAGCTTCCTGAAGTAGAAACTATCAGACGTGATTTAAGTCGTTTGTTGTTGTATCATAAGATTACTCAATTAAAGATTCGTTACCACAATTTACTAAAACCTAACTCTAAAATTGTCCGTCAAACATTATTGGGTAATTATTTTATTAAACTTTCAAGAAGAGGAAAGCTGCTGATTTTTTCTATATCTTCTGGTAAGTTTTTCTCAATTGCTTTTAGCTCTTTTTTTATTTTCTTTTTCCCCT